>NZ_CP133720.1:4382205-4538647 GCF_031326225.1 Undibacterium cyanobacteriorum
CGCCCACGTTTGCAAACATGGGCCGATTTCCGAGCGATCAGCATGCTCATCGAAACCCTCGGCAACCCCTTCGCGGGAATGACAGTTCTCCAAAATTCAAGTACCGATCACCTTTCAACAGGCGGTTAGAGGCCTTTGCTTTTGACGTTCATCCACTTCTGACACTGCCAATTGTGCGAGGCCAGTTACAAAACCAACAGCGCGGGTTTCCCCCCCTACATGGCTGATTGCCGCTTGTGGTACGCTCTCGTGCTCGCTTCCATTACGAGCGATGTCCTCGCAAGAATTCTTCGATCTTCACATCAGCAAAAATTTCAAATGCTCATCTCATGAAAAAACACTTCCCCTTCTTAATCAATGGCTCTATCAACTTCGCTGATTTGTTGGACTATGGATTACAAGGGTTCGCTGTATTTACCGAGGGCGTTCAACACGGCCATACTTCCTTCTGCATCTTAAGCAAGAATGCGATCATCAAGATCCAGTCCGAAATGAATGATATCGATGGCTGGCATGAGATTGGCTGTTTAGAATTCAGTGCTGTCGAAGAGATTGATGTGCGGATGAAAATTGTGCCACTCGACGAATCATGGACGCGCATTACCAGCCTTGAAAAATTGTGCCATGACTCCGAGAATTGCTACGCTGAGAGCGGTATTAGAATCACCAACGATCAAGGAATGGAATTGACGATCGTTTGCGACGCAAATCCCTACGTCCTTTCAATCAAAGCACCGTTCTTTGATGACGAGTTCCTTCCGGAATACGAACTCATATCTTACAAAAGGATTGCTCTTTAGAAATGCAACAATGCAACATGTATAGGGACGAAGGTCAGTTCAATGCTACTTCATCAAGCACTGATTCAAATTGGTGTGCTTCGATCAATGCAAATGATCAATCATCCAACCCGCAACGAAAACCATGCCCGAAAAAAGAAACATTCCCAACACATAAGCCACCGCTGTTTTCACAATCGACCACCATCGTGGACCGTCGAAACAAGCAGCCAGCGCTAAGGTAACAAAGAGCAATGACAGCACTCGAATAATGTCGGTCAAATGCGGAAATGGCAGGTTCAACGCTCTTAGGGGCGGAAAGATCGATAAAAATAGCATCACCAGTCCCATGATATAAGCGAGCATCACCCATATCTCGAACACATTGTAGCGCTGGCGCCAAAATACGGCACGTAGGCATATGGCGATGGGAATCGACATCAGGAAGTTAGCATAGCCAAAATGACCTGCGACCCAAGCCCAAATTTTTGTCTCTGTCGTCAAAGCCACAGACGGGGTGTTGGAATGCGGCATCGGCCAAACATAATCGACCAAGTTGTAAAGCAGCGAACATAGAATCAAGAACAGCAAGGGCTTAACCAAGCGATGCCGATCTTCATCCAAGAAAGTGCGTATAGTTTTACTCGGACGCAGCGACAGCTCACGAATCGTATAAAAGATACCTTTTTCTAAATGTAAGACGTGGCTCATTTCATGCCAGATGAAATGCGCATCGATACGATGAAGATGCTGATCTCGCCCGCATTGATGACAATAAGGGCCGACTAAGGTCGTTTGGCAGTTCTTGCAAGCTGCTTCGATTTGTTGACTCATGCGAGCACCCATTAATTGCGATGGTTTTTGTAAGTGCGATAGGCTAGCTTACATCGCTCACAACGGCAAGGTCTTATGCTAAAAGTCTCGCATCGTCTTCAACATCAGAAACACCTCATCACTCCCTCGCTTAGCTTGCCAAAACCGCTTCTTTGAGTTTCGCCAAGTATGCTTGGCTTACAGGGAAACTAGGACCGTTCCGCAGGCTCAAGCGTGCAGTGCCGCCGACAAAATCAGACAGTTTTTCAATCTCACTAATGCGCACCATGTGAGAACGATGTATGCGAACAAAGATGCTAGGATTCAATTTCTCTTCCATCGCATTCATGGTGAGGCGCAATAATTTACTCCCTTGAGGCGTCGCCAACTCAACATAATTTCCTGCCGAACTCAAGTAACTGACCGTATCCAAAGACACTACTTCAAGTTCGCCAATACTGCGTATGGTCACTCGGGTGAGATAAGTATCGCTTACCTTACTAGCTTCGCGACTATTCTCCACATAAGCCTGTAATGATTCACTGTAAGCCGACTTCTGTCGCATCTGTATCATTTGACTGGCGCGTTCCAAGGTTTGTTGCAGACGTTGATTAGAAAATGGCTTCAGCAAATAATCGAGGGCGAAGTATTCAAACGCGTGCAAGGCATAACCGTCATACGCCGTCACAAACACAATCACTGGTGGATTCGGGGTTTGACTTAAGCGACGAGCCAACACCAGACCTGAGACTTCCGGCATTTGAATATCGAGAAAAACCACATCGACTTGGTGCTGCTCTAAAGCGAGACTGGCGCTGGCCACACTCTCACACAAAGCGACCACATTCCACTCAGGGAAAGCGCGCAAGGCGCTTAGAAGATTAACGCGCCCTAGCTCTTCATCATCAACAATGATCGCCTTAATCAGCTTATTCGTCATTCGGCAAACTCACTTCCACAAGAAATCTCCCCGCCTCAGTGTAGGTATGAAGCAAGCTCTTATCACCATACAAAGACTCTAAGCGAGCGCCTAGGGTCTTGAGACCTAAACCAAAGCCATGCGAATGCGGTCGTTGCTGATGCAGAGGATTGCTGATGGTACACTTCAATAATGACCGTGATGACTGCGATCCATGCCCGCCGATCTCGAATTGAATCAGGATATCACTGGCCCCCTGATGGGCATCTACATCATGTTTGATAGCGTTTTCCAACAAGGGCTGCAAGAAAAATGGTGGACAATAACAACTGCGAACGACTTCAGTCACACCTTCAATTCGAAGCACCAGACGTTCACCATATCGCAATTTCTGTAGGCTGATATAGTCGTCTAGACCCTGCAATTCCTCATCAACACTGACGCAACGTCTCTCATTCGATGACAGGGAATAACGAAGTAACTCACTCAATTTCTCGATTGCCACCAAGGCTTTCTCACTCCGTTCGGTACGCACCAACGCTGATACCGAATTGAGCGAATTAAACATAAAATGCGGTTCGAGTTGGGCGCGCAAAATGGCCACATTTTGTCGCTCCAAGGCTAAGTTCAATTGCAAACTCTGCTCTCGTTCGTCGCGTAAGGCTTGCAAACGATCACGGTTTAAATGCCATAGGCGCAAACCCAAGACGGCGCCGTACACCACCGTGATCGCACACAAACGGAAAAGGCATATCACATCCTCATACGCCATAACACGAGCAAAAAATCGGTCATCGGGAGCAGCCCAAATCATCGTCATGGCCGCATCAAAAATATGCCAAGGCAGAATGAAGAATAGGGACATCAGATAAGTCATCAGAATGAAACTGGCGCGTGAAAAATATTCATCCCATCGCTCAAAACAGTAGTACAAAGTCCATGACAACGGAGCTAGGGCCATCGCCGCAGCGAACCAATTAAAAAACAAACTACCAAATTGTGGGTGCCCACCCGAGCGATAGTCATCGGTGTAGACCGCCAAAGCAATAAAGGCACTCAAGCAAGTCCACCCGACGATGTTATAAAACACAAAATTGAGCGGTCGACGCCAGTCCGGCAAGTTCGCAGCGAAATTCTCGATGGGATGCACTAAGGTATTCATGGTCAACTCACTGATCAGCTTTTTTCACAAACACAGTATATAGAATAAGGCGAAATAATAAATTCGATTCATCACACCGAGATATTAGTTAATCACACAGCGCTTCGACGCCTAGTCACCGCCACGCATAATCGGCTCCCAATTTCACGGGAGCAGACCATGGTTTTTCTTTCTTTACGATCTAGGACAATACTTCGAACTATCACGCTGACCTGCCTGTTACTAGCGGGATTCAATACCAGGCTGGAGGCACAACAGACCATCCCGCGTGTCGACCGAGCGCCCACCATCGCCGATTATCGGAACACGGCCGAGACAACGCACAAGGCCGGCTTGGAGGTCAACGAATTTACCGTCACCTCGCCGCGCGACGGCGCTAAGCCGACCTATGCCACCAAAGCTTATCTCTCATACGATGATCGCAATCTCTATGCTATTTTTGTGGCCACTGCCAATCCAAACTATTTGATAGCACGGCACACAAAACGTGAGAGTACTGGTGGTGAAGATTACGTGATGTTGCAGATCGATACGTTTAACGATCAACAACGCGCTTTTGTTTTTTATGCGAATCCACTTGGAGTACAAGCGGATTCTCTCTTTATCGAAGGCAAGGATGAGGATTTCGACTTCGATACACAATGGCACAGTGAAGGTGAAGTCAGCGATACCGGCTATATCGTGAAGTTTGCCATTCCCTTTAAAAGTCTACGCTTCGCCAACGGCGAACAACAGCGCTGGGGAATTTCTCTGGCACGCTATAGCACTGAGGTCAGTGAGTTTGCGACCTGGCCTCATATCTCTCGCAAAAAACCTTCCATCGTTGACCAATTCGCCCCGGTCGTCATCAAGCATCAATTGGCGAGCAACAATCAGTTTCAATGGATACCTTACCTCCTTACCAGCAGCAGTAGTGTGCTCGATCCACAGCTCGCACAGGGACAGGCGCGGCGCGCCTTTATTGATCGTCACCAAACACAGATGGGGTTCGATGCCAAGTACGTCTGGAATAATGCGATCAGTTTCGATATGACCGTCAAACCAGATTTTTCCGATGTGGAGAGTGATGAACCTCAGGTCACCGTCGACAAGCGATTCGAAACCTTGATCACCGAACGTCGTCCCTTCTTTATCGAAAACGGAGGATTTTTCCGTACCCCTATCCCGCTCTTCTTCTCGCGTCGAATCGCACAACCTCAGTTCGGATTGCGCGCCACCGGTCGACACGCCGACTATGCCTTCGGCGCTCTCTTGATTGATGACCAAGAAGGTCTGCCACAGCAAAAACAAGAGATCGCCATCGTGCGCGGCCAAAAGGATATTTTGGGGACAGGCAATGTCGGCTTTTTATCGATAAACAAGTCGAGCGCAAACGCGAAAAATCAAATCCACGGTTTGGATTTGCACCTCCCTTTTGGCGAGCACTGGCGCTTAAATGGGCAATTTGCACAGAGTAGTAGTCACCTCCGACAGCCAGATCAAACGACACCCTCTACCGCCACTTCGCGTCAACACGTGCAGGCGAATTTGGCTTATGTGGATCTACTCTACGCAGATAGTCAATGGAAGTATTTGGGCAAGTTGCAAAGCATAGAATCTGATTTTGAAGCGCCCTTAGGTTTTCTTCCACGTCGCGGCATTCAACAGAGCGAGCAAAGCCTCGCCTATACCCAATACGGTACAGAGCATTCAAGCTTCTTGTCGCAAAACATCAAATTCAATTTGACCAACACCACCAATCAACAGCAGCAGTTTTTAGACCGCCGCACGGAAGTGCTCTACACCGCCAAAGCAAAAGCCGCAAATACTTTCACAATGCAACTGGTACGCCAAGTAGAACGCTTAGGATCAGAGGATGTGCTGACCCAAGGTTGGCTAGCAGGCTGGAACTCCAAAACTTGGCCACAACTCAGCACCACACTTTCCTTTGGCAAGAAACAAGCCCCTAATTACAGCTTTACTTCGACCCAATATCTACGAGGCCAAGCAAGCAATGTGCAAGCCAAGTTTCTTTGGACACCCGGCCGTCACTGGAGCTTTGAAGAAACCTTTTTTCTAACCAGGTTAGAAAATGAGGCGACTCGAATCTACCGCGATAAATTGGCGCGTACCAGCATCAACTATCAGTTCAACAATCAATTAGGAATCAACGCCATCTTCGATTACCACGAGCTTCAAAGCAATCCGCTCATGAGCACATTGAAATCAAACAAAACGCTCAACAGCAGCTTGCAGTTACGCTACGTCCTGAGCCCTGGCACTAGTATGTTTGTGAACTACGTGGATCGACGTGAAGGCTTGAGTTCGTTCGTCAATAGTTCAGGCTTCTTTGAAACCCGACCGAGTGCCGATTTAGATCTGCGCACTGGCAAGAGCCTTTCGGTCAAACTCAACTACCTTTTCTAAAACCTTCGGCAAAATTGGTGAGTGAGGGCGCGGCTTGTGGCATACTGAATGCTTTCCAAATTTACAATGAAAAAGTATGCGGCGCCCCTACCCCTACTACATTCTGATCTTACTCGCCCTCGCTATCGCAGCCTATGCCGTGCTGGTGTATGGCTTGATGCCTATCGGCAAAGTCGTACATCCCGATATGCGCGCCAATTTTGAAGCCCATGCGACTATCGTCTACACCCATATCTTTGCCTCATCAATCGCCCTTGCAGTTGGAGTCTTGCAGTTCTCAAAGACGCTACGTGTTCGCCACATTCAATGGCATCGCTGGTTGGGGCGGATCTATCTCGCATTTGGTGTCATACCGGGTGGGCTAGCAGGTCTCTTGATGGCCTTCCACGCGTATGGTGGCTTGGTCTCGCAACTGGGATTCGGTGTGCTGGCGTTACTGTGGTTATTCTCTGGGGTCAGCGCCTACCGCGCGATTCGTCGTGGCGATATCAAGGCCCATCAAGAATGGATGATAGGGAATTACGCGCTGACCTGCGCTGCGATTAGCTTACGTCTGTATCTCCCTTTAAGCATGGTCGCCGGTATCCCTTTCGAATTAGCTTACCCAGCAATCGCCTGGTTGTGCTGGGTGCCGAACCTCATTTATGCGCGCTGGATGATCACTCAAAATCGATCTAGAAATGCGAATGAAGCGAAAGAAACTTAAGATTCACCTGTCATCTGTTTTTCAAGGAATCATCATGGATAGCCACACTACATGCGTCTCACTGCTCGCCTCACTGTTCGCCTCACTGTTCGCCACCAAAGCATGGGCCAACCAAGAGTTATTAAGTTTGATGGAAACGGCGCAGGCCGACACGCCGGAGCGTCAACAACTGCTGCACAGCGCCATGCGTTTGTTGAATCACATTTACGTGGTCGATCGCATTTTTCAGGCACACTTGAGTGGTGAAGCGCACGGCTATAGCAACACCAATACCAAGGAAACCCCAACACTGTCAGAACTCCATGAGGCCGTTCAACGATGCGATACGTGGTATCAATCCTTTATCGAACAACAAAGTGACGAGACTTTAGCGATTGCCGTCCCATTCCAATTCACCGATGGCGACACCGGTTGCATGACGCGCGCCGAAATGCTGATGCACATTATTACCCATGGTGGCTATCATCGTGGTAACGTTGGACAAATCTTGAAAGGCTTGCAGGTAGCGCCGCCACGCGATCTCTACACCAAGTTCTTACACCTGAGTGAGCCACAACGACGTCAGGGCCAGCTCTGAAATATTTTGTGAGGTACGGACGCTTCACGAATGGATCGAAGATAAAGTCCATCTTTCCTCAATCCATTGCTCGCGCTTCTCAATTGGTCGCTTTGATCTTTCGCACCGCTAGCGCACGTCGTATAGTGCTAGCACCTGAAGAAGTGCGCAAATGAGGTGCATCATGGAATTAATTTTTACCAAAAGAAAAGACGGAAAATACGATCATCTGGCGATTTGGAACGCGGGTGAACTGCGTGGCGAAATTGAATGCCCTAAACAGGGCATCATTCCTCACGACATGGTGCATTACGGAGTCGAGCATATTCTGCAAAAGCGTGGCTTCATTGGCCGCGTTGCAGCCGGTGAAGCTGCGGTATTTCAGATGCAGGGAGAGGCTGAAAGCAATGGTGTCGAACGTTTGGTGGAGGTTTTTCAAGCAGATGGCTGGGCTGGTTGGAGCACGGCTGCGGAGGATATGCTCGATCTCTATCAAGTTACCTGTGCAGCGCGTCAGTGCCCAGCTTTGCCATTGCAAGTCGCTGATGTCGAACAAGTCAGACAAGAGCTGCTGCGCTTGAGCGCTTTATGGCAAACCACCGAACCAGGTCAAAGTCTTCATCTAGAATTTACATCTCGGGACTAAGCTTAGTGGAAAATATCACACGAACACGTCGACCTGCGTCCCTAAATAACCGGTAATCAAGCCCCAACTTCTTTGTAGTTCAAGCACTTCTTCTCGTGTCATGGTGGTGGGGCTGGCCGCGAGTTCGGTATTGATGTCGGACACAATACCCTGCGCTTCTTGTTCAGCCCGTAGCAAGGCTCGCGCGTCGGGAGCAGGCGTGCTGTTCTCACCTCGCGCCTTGCTCAGCTGATATGCTGACAAGCCTTGATTGAGCGAATTCGAAATGGTGGGCGACAAAGCGACAGACATCAAGTTCCCGAAAGCAAAAAACACGATTGTTTTGATGTTGCTAAGCTTAATCTGAGGAGTCCTGTTTCGAAGGCGCGAATAGAGGGCAAATGCCCAGCGAATTCCACTTTAGAAAATAGAATGGGCTGGGCATAGCTTATTGATGTACTTATTGATGTACTTAGTGGGTACTTAGTGGGTACTTAGTGGGTACTTAATGAGGTGCTTATTTATCAAGCCCGATCGTCTTCACCGACTTGCCATTTTCATCAAGCATTTCGATCACAGGCTCACCACTGGCACTGACAGCGATACGCAAACGAGGACGGCCTTTGGCGTCATTCAAAATTAAGGCAGAGTCGCGTTTTCCATTAGTACCCAGATACAAGCGACTTTGCGAGAGTTTGCCTTGCTCAATCAAGCCATTCCAATAAGCTTCACGCTCCTTCACATCGGCGATGGCATTGGCCGTTTTCCAATACTGTTCGTAGGCATCGTTCGAAGAGTTTTCATAGAAAGGCACATCATTAATGATCACACCCGCCATACTCGATTTTTCGTTATTGATATGCTTCAGCTGCAGGGCCTGATCCTGACGATAGCGATCAAAAGTCAAAGACAGCCCCGCATTGATCTTGCCATCGGCGCTACGACTGCCCTTCTGGATAAAGCCGCCATTTTCATTTCCTTCTTCATCTAAAAAAATCATACCGGCGAAGCTACGACGATCAGGACGTGGGATTTCCTTACCTTGTTCAAAAGCGCCAGGGAATTGTGCGCGATTTGAAATGATCAAGCGCTTAGTGCCATTCGGCTCCACGATATTGATGCGACCGACGGTGATCTCATCAAACTGCGCATGGCTGGGGCCGTCTTTAGCGCCTGTCAACAACACGACTGCACCGAGAGCTGCGGCCATGGTCGTGCAACCTGCGAAAAATGTGCGAATGTGTGACATGATGTGCTCCTCTTAGTTTGAATGATGGACTGAGTTGGATTTCGATTTCACCTTTTCTTGCTCGTCAAACGACAAAACAAGGAGGCCTTGCTCTCACCATTGCAAGGGCTATGCCAGCTACTGTGCCAGATATTAAAAATCAAAATAACTTGATAAAAATCAGTCACTTACCGCAAAGAGATCGAGAGAAAAACTACCCTCTGAAATAACCTAGATGTGCGTATCAGCACGAGATATGAGCGCTTTCGCACAGTCGTGGCCAATAAAAAAGCGAGGTCACACCTCGCTTTTTTATCGATGTACGCAGTACGGAGCACTACATCAAACCAAGTTTATGCATCGAGTTCATTTTGCTGAACCACGATACGCGATACCAAGCCATATTCTTGCGCTTCGGTCGCCGTCATCCAGTAATCACGTTCGATATCCGCTTTGACTTTTTCCAAAGGCTGACCGGCTTCTTTGGCGATCAAGGCTGCAATGCGTTCGCGAATCTTGACGATTTCACGTGCTTGAATGGCGATATCGGTCGCTTGACCACCGGCACCACCGCTTGGTTGGTGGATCAAGAAACGTGTATTCGGCAAACACACACGGCGTTCTTTCGGCACCGCCAAGAACACATTTACCGCAGCGCTGCCAACCCAGCCCGTGCCGACCACGCGCACTGGCGCATTGATGAAGCGGATCATGTCATGAATCACGTCACCGGATTCCACATGACCGCCAGGTGAGGACACCAACAAGGTAATCGGATCATTGGATTCTGCCGACAAAGCGATCAAACGCTTGCTGACTTCGGCCGCCAGCTTGTCATGAATCGTGCCAAACACCAAAACGGTACGCGATTTAAAAGCCTTTTCTTCGAGAAACGGGCTCGCAACATCTTTATTCGATTCTTTTTCTTCTTGCATGAAGACCATGGGCTTTCCTCTTTCTTGGATCTACGGGATAAGTTAAGAAGCGATATGCTACTCGATTTTGAGGATCTTGGCCTTAGTAAAACCTTTTTTAGTTCTTGTTCACTCAACCGATTACTGTCACTCTATTGGTCACAGTAACAGCAACAATCAAAGTCAGGCTTGCACTGAATCAAGCGCCCAACTTAACGCAGTTGCAGCCAAGCTTCCTCACGCTTCCATCGCTGCGTCCAATCAAAAAACTGAGCTGCAGGCATCGGACGCGCTATGCCGTAACCTTGTGCATGAGAGCATCCGAGCTGTATCAATTTTCGGCCATGATCGAGGGTTTCCACACCTTCTGCAATGACCTCACGATTGAAGGCGTTGGCGAGACGAATAACCCCCTCAACGATGCCTAAATCCTCTTGATCAATCAGCATATTTCTCACGAAACATTGATCAATTTTTAAAGTGTCAATCGGCAATTTCCTGAGATAGGTCAGCGAAGAATATCCCGTACCAAAATCGTCTAAAGCAAACTTGACACCAAGCTCATGACAGCGCTGCAGAACCCCCACCGCTTGATCGATATCGGCAATTGCCGCCGTTTCCAACACTTCCAATTCAAAGTGTGTCGCATGTATGTCGGGATGGCGAGAAAGTGCGCCCTTCAAAAAACTGTGAAAATCTTGATGCAAAATGTGGTCCGCGCTGACATTCACACTGATACGCATGTCTAAAGCCTGACGATGCCATTCCTCACCCTGACTCAAGGCCGTTTCAATGACCCACTCGCCTAACTCTTTTTCAAGATTGCTACCGTGGACGTGCGACAAAAACTCGCCGGGTGCCAAAATGCCTCGCTCTGGATGATTCCAACGTATCAGTGCCTCAGCGCCGATGATGCGCCCGTCGGAGAAATCAACCTTCGGTTGATAGAACAAAACAAACTCATTTCGTACTAAAGCTTGTCTTAAGGCTTCGAGGAAGTTACGGTGGATTTGCGCGCGACGATCACTTTCTAGATCAAACAAATGATAGCGATTCTTACCGCTATTCTTTGCCATATACATCGCTTGATCCGCATGACGCAATAGACTATCCGCATCAACATTATCGTCAGGGAAGAGGCTAACGCCGATACTGGCCGTAGTATGCAAATGGAGTTGGTCTATTTCAACGGGTCGACTAACTGCCAACAGGATTCTTTCAAGAACTTGGACGCATTCAACCGAACTGCCAATATCCGATAGAAGCACGACAAATTCATCTCCGCCTAAGCGCGCCAAAGTATCATTTCCCCTTAGAACTTCGCGTAAATGTCGTGTGACGCCCACCAATAATTGATCACCAACTTGGTGTCCATACTGGTCATTGATGATCTTGAATCCGTCCAAATCAAGGAAACAGACAGCCAAAGAAGTTTCGCTTCGGATTGCGCGTTTTATCGCCTGACCTAGGCGATCTCCCAGCAAACGTCGATTGGGGGCACCGGTCAAAATGTCATAGTGTGCAATCCGATCGAGTTCTGCCTCGTGCGCTTTAATTTGGCTGATATCTGAAAACACGCCTATAAAATGCAAGACTTTGCCGGTTTCGTCGCGTACCGAAGAAATTGACAGCAATTCGGCATAAACCTCACCGTTTTTGCGACGATTCCAAATTTCACCTCGCCAAAAATCTTTGAGATTAACCTCATTCCATAAATGCGCATAAAAGGCGGCATCATGTCGCCCAGAAGACAGTACTTTGGGTGACATTCCGACCACTTCACTCGCACTAAAACCCGTAATACGCGAGAAGGCCGGATTCACTTTCGTGATCTTGCCCTCGCAATTCACCACCATAATTCCTTCGTAGCTACTCGAAAAAACCGTCAATGCATCTTTTTGTGCAAGCTCCAATAACTTTCGTTCTGTAATATCCGAATGCGTTCCGGACATCATGAGAGGATTGCCATCACAATCACGTTCGACGATGCCACCACGCGTCATTATCCAACGCCAATCTCCGCCCTTGGTGCGACAGCGCATCTCAAATTCATGTTGCACAATTTCACCCGCCATGTGTTGGCGAATCGACTCCATGGCCTTGGGATAGTCCTCAGGATGTATAAGTTCCGGCCACATCGCAGGCGTCACATTCATCTCACCCGGTTGATATCCGAGCATGGTTTCCCAGCGCGGGCTGACATCGAAGGCGTTGGTCTTGAGATTCCAATCCCAGTAGCCTTCGTCTGCGCCCTCCAAAACACGCGCCAATCTCTGTTCGCGTTCACGAATGGCTGCCTGTGCCAATTGTTCTTCTGTCAGATCGCGCCCGAAGGCCATGTAACGTCCATCCGCGAGGCGTTCGGTGCTCAACGCAACTTGGATGGTTCTACCGTCTTTGTGCCGCATCGGCCAATTCCGACGAATGTATTTTTCTTGGCTGAGTCGTGCAAGATGTTCGGCCAGAAGAGGTCTCGCCTCCTCGGCGATCACTTCCATAATTTGAAGTTTAACAAGCTCGGAAAGATCGTATCCAAGCAAACGCAGTGCGGACGGATTCGCATAGATAAACTCTCTGTCTTTACTTGTAATCCAAATCGCATCGCCGGCTTCTTCTAGTACGACTTTGAGGTCTTCGGTAATGCGGCGGCGTTCTGTGATATCCGACAAAGTTCCCACCATACGCAGGGGCTTACCTTGCTCATCGCGGGCGACGGTGCGTCCTTTGGCGAGCAGCCAACGTGGATTCTCTCCACCTTCGCCCATGCTCGATGCTAAACGGAATTCAAATTCGATACTGGCCGTCTTGCCGGCCTTATGCTGATTCACCACATACATTGCCGCAGCGAGGTCTTCTTCAAAAATAACTCGTGCAAAAAACTCAAAATCTTCGGTGTGGTCTTCGATTCGTGTGTCGGTGATTAGAAAATAATTTGGGCTACGATACACCTTGTTCGTACGCAGATCCCAGTCCCAAATCGCATCACAAGTTGCATCGATAGCGAGTTGCAATCGCTCTTCATTTTCTTTCAGGCGCAATTCAATCAATTTGCGGTCGCTGATGTCTTGGATAGTTCCGTATAGCTTGATGACTTCGCCGTTTTTATCCATCAATGCTTGCCCACGCACCATCACCCAGTGCAAGCTTCCGTTTAGTTGACGCAGTTGTGCGTCACAAACATAAGGGGTTCCATCTTGCAAACAACGATCTACTGCAGCTTTCAAATTAAGCCAAGCCTCAGGAGTAAATGACGGTTCCAACTTATCAAAATCTAGGGCCGTAGTCGTTGGATCCAAACCGAAAATATGGAAAGTTTGCTCAGACCAACTCTGTGTATTTGTGTGAAGATCCCATTCCCAATTACCTAATGTTGCAATTTGCTGCGCTTCCTTCAATTTTTCTTCGCTACGTTGCAAAAGATCAATGGTTTGTTTAGTGAGTGTGACGTCACGAGAGATCCCGAACAAACCACAAGCGCGCCCATTTTCATCAAGGAGGACTCCTTTCGTCACGGAAAAAATAAGATTCTTTCCATCTGCCATTCGCAAAGCTTCTTCATGAGTACTCGTGCCGCCACGGACTATAACCTCGCGATCACGTTCCGCAAGAAGTTGAGCCGATTCGCGGGGAAATAGCTCAAAATCTGTGCGGCGCAAGATTTCCTTTTCGGTCCGTCCAACATAATTACAAGCAGCCTGATTAGCAAGAACATATCGCCCTTTTTCATCTTTGACGAAAATAGCATCAGAAGTACCCGATACCACCGAGTCAAGTAGGCGTCGCTGTAGTTCATCTTTTGCCATCGACCGCCGCAAAAGTTCACTAAGTAGTATTGCCGTGCCACAGATCATCAGAAAAGAAATCACTTGCACGAGATCATAGGGGTTGGTGAGATCCAAACCACTCCCTTTCAATCGCATCAGAAAGAAGACGCCAAGCAAAGATCCAAAACATGCTAGCAAGGCTGGCCACATGCCACCGAGCATCGCGCTCAAGACCACGGGAAAAACGAAGACAATCAACATGGGCTTGCCATAGGAACTGACAATGAAATTTTGGTGTAAGGCCAGTGTCGTTAAAGACATAACCACACCCAAGACATAAATCAGCCAAGTCGACTGATGCAGACGCTTTGCGCCATCGCCCAGTGTTGACAGTAAGGCGCCACTGCCGAGTGACTCATGATCGGGAACTGAATGTAAGGCAAAATAAAATAATGCGGCCGTAATCGCGACAAAAAAGAACCCTTTCAGCGTCGATATCATCACCATAGACTCGAGGTCGAAGAACAAGCCAAGAAGACGATCTGAGAAGAATATCCACGCCAATGAACACGCCGCATATATCAACGTGGTTAAAAGGATGAAACGATTTCTCGCCTGACCTCGCATCACTGCTCCTTCGCGTGTTCGCACTCAATTGGACCACTGGCAAATATAAAGACCGCTGATTGCTATAGTATGTAATTCATTAATCTGCCGCAATTCCACTATCCCCTTTTGTGTAGAAAACTAACGGCCTCTTTACGTCGATCAAGGTTTTTTAGAAGGCTTTGATCATTTGTGGTTTTTCTTACAATGAGGATATACTTCGAGCTTCACTGGAGCTCTATATGTCTGCAACCGAAAAGAAATTCCGTAAATCTCTCCGCATTGCCAAAGCAATCACCCCAAGCGCCGCACAGGCCGCTGTTTCCGATACTGCTAGTTTGTTGAAGCAAACTGGATCTTTATCATCGTTCGCACTGTTCAGTGCGGTGGTGTCCCTATCGCTGGCAATCTTATGTGCATTAGGCGTCTTGGCCTTCCACTATCCACAGTATCTGACTACCCCCGAATTGCGTAAGGTATATTCCGTCGACACCATTCGTCATATCTTGTTCACCGCTATGGTCATTGCAGGCACTTTGAGTTTAGTGAATTTGATTCTGGGTCGCCATCGTGGCATTCACGCCGTCGCTGCCGTATTGATCGCGGGCTGTTGGTTCGCTGGTGGTTCACATGTGCCGGTGCAGGATTTTCCAGACCATACGCCTTACATTGGTTTAGATTGGTTTATTCTTGATCTACTCGGTTCAACGCTGATTTTCGTCGCGATCGAAAAACTTTTCCCACTCTACAAAGGACAAACACTGTTCCGCTTTGAGTGGCAAACTGATTTGATTCATTTCGCTGTGAATCACTTTATCGTCGGTTTGATTTTGTTGACCGTCAACTTCTTGATCCATCGCCTTTTTGGTTGGCTGGCCAGCGATACCATCCAAAACACCGTGCAAAATATTTGGTTCATCCCGCAACTTTTGCTCTGTATTTTGGTGGCCGACCTCACCCAATACTGGGCCCATCGTGCTTACCACGAGATCCCTTTCCTGTGGCGCTTCCATGCCGTACATCACTCGACCAAGGTGATGGATTGGCTGGCTGGTTCACGTCAACATTTGATGGAACTCGTGGCAACGCGTGTGTTGGTCTTGGGTGCCTTATTCGTGATGGGCTTTAGCAAGCAAGTCATGGATGTCTACATCATCGTGGTGGGTTTCCAAGCAGTATTCAATCATGCCAACGTGCATTTGAATTGGGGACCGTTGAAATACATTATCGTCACGCCCGACTTCCATCATTGGCACCATTCCTCCGACGATGCTGCCATCGACAAAAACTACGCTGCGCACTTCGCCTTCCTCGATTATTTGTTTGGGACTGCGGTGCGTGGTCAATCTGGTTTCCCAGAAAAATACGGCGTACAAGGTGACTACATGCCTGATGGCTTTGTGAAGCAGCAGCTGTTTCCATTCCAGAAGTTAGAAACAGATTAGACGCTTGCCGAGATAACGATGAGCACGCACATCACCCCCTATCAAAGCCCCGAAGCAAGGTTGGATCAGGTCTCCCAACCCGCAGCACCGACGGTGAAAGAAACACTTCGAGTGGGATTCCCTTTTCTATTGGTGTTACGTTGGCTGGCGATCGCGTGGTGCCTTTTCGACGGTTCCTCGCAACTAATTAGGCTCGTCACCAATTGGGCTCTATTCTTAGACCGAAGCCTTATTTCACCAGCATTGAATCCTTATTTTTGGCTCATTTCAGCGATTGCCGTTTTCGCTATTGGCGTTTTTCTGATACGGCCCTCTCGATGGGTCTTTGTTGCCTTAGCCATCAAGATTTCGTGTTACTTATGGATGTCATTGGTGTGGAGTCAAACCAGTTTTCTGGACACGATCACAACCCGAACTTGGCTCATTCAAGGCGCTCTCGTCGCCCTCTGTTTCCAACTATGGCTGAAAAAGAGATTGCGCTAAATTGGCAGTAAAACAAACATGAGCCAAGCCATTTCCAATCTCGACGAACTACTACGCACGATGAATGCGACCCGTGAGCCCGGCGTGTATGCCTATGTCAGTGTGCCGCATGAGACCGATGTGAGCGCACTGCCTTACCTTGCATTGTTCCGCGAACGCGAAGGCATCAGTTTGATCGTGGCTGAAGAGGTGGCACAGCAGGCCGGCTTGGCGATGATATTCCGTTGCGCCTGGATTAGCCTCACCGTTCATTCCGATCTCGAGGCTTGCGGCCTCACAACCGCCTTCTCGACGGCGCTCAGTGCGCAGGGTATTAGCTGCAACGTGGTGGCAGCGGCCTTTCATGACCACATCTTTGTGCCACTGCATCGCGCCGATGATGCGATCGCTTGTCTCGATGCCTTATCAGCTTCCCGTTCACGTTCGCCGAGTTAAGCATGTTCACGATCCGTCGCGCCACATTACAAGATGCCAAAAACATTAGCCATTTGGTGCGCACTTTATTGCCGTTTTTCACCATTCATGCTGATGGTCGCGGTGCCGAGCCCTTCTTAGAGACAGTCAGTATCGACGGCATGAGCAAGATCTTACAATCCGAGGATTTTCGCTATTTTGTGGCCGAAGCGAAAGATGCGCAGGATCAGCATTCCCTAGCAGGCGTGGTCGCGCTGCGACGTCTGAACGATCGTTTCAGCCATGTCTATCATTGGTTCGTCGCACCAGCGTTTCATGGCCAAGGTCTAGGCCGCCAACTATGGCAATTCATCCTCGACGATGCCATACAAACCAGTGACCCCGAGCGCTTAACCGTCAACGCCTCGGTCTTCGCCCATCCTTTGTATCGCCAATTCGGTTTTGTTGACACGGCCGAGCGTCAAGAACAGCATGGCTTAGCGTTTATTCCGATGGAATTGAAAATCCGCTAATAGAAGCTCCTCAAGTCACAAAAATCCCTCATTTCGGTATCCAAAAGCAGCACTTCGTTCCCTAGTTCTTCTCCTGTTACGGGTTTTGTCTCACAATCACGATCAACAGTAATAGAACGGAGCCGATAGTGATGCCCATCAACGAACTCAATACCAAACGCATGTGGATGTTTTATTCCTTGGCGTGGATTGTCTATTCGATATTGATTGGCTTCATCGTCCAATTTGACGAATTCAATCAAGGTAACTTCAATTGGGCGATGGCTACGCGCACGGTACTCACCACTTTACCGACTGCGTTTATCCTAGCCTTGATCTGGCCGCTCAGCGCGAAATTGAATCATGCCCAAATCAGCACTGCACGATTGGTGACCATTCATTTTGTTTGTGCCTTTGCCTTTGCCTGTTTTTGGCACTTCTTCGGCATCGCAATGTATTACCTCTTGATCGGCACTATTCCACAACGTTCCATCGCCTGGTACATCTGGCCATTCCTATATAGCATGATGATGTATGGCGTGATCGCTTCGATCTTTCACGGTCTTCGCAGTAGCGAATCGCGTCGCCTTCAAGATCTCGCGTTTACACAAGCGCAAAAATTATTGGTCAGCACCGAACTCAATGCCTTGCGCAATAAACTCAATCCGCATTTTTTGTTCAATACCCTTAATTCCATCATCGCTTTAGTTCGCAAGGACGCCGTCGCTGCCGAAGCCGCTTTATTTCGCTTCTCAGATATGTTGCGCTATATTTTGCGCACCGAAAAAAGTGGCCAAGACCGCGTCACGCTCGATGAAGAATTGGATTTTGTACGTGACTATCTCAGTCTCGAATCGCTGCG
Source organism: Undibacterium cyanobacteriorum (assembly GCF_031326225.1). GTDB lineage: Bacteria > Pseudomonadota > Gammaproteobacteria > Burkholderiales > Burkholderiaceae_D > Undibacterium > Undibacterium cyanobacteriorum. The sequence continues at coordinate 4,400,379 of NZ_CP133720.1, forward strand.
CCTAGGTCAACGCCTTCAAGTGGAATGGCAGATAGATCCCAGCACGACTGCCATCAGCATCCCTGCTTTGAGCGTGCAACCTTTGGTCGAGAACAGCATCAAACATGCGTTTAATCCGCGTAGCCAACCTGGTTTATTGACGATCAAAGCGGAAATGCGCCATGCCGAAAACTGCTTACGCGTCAGCGTCCAAGACGATGGCCCTGGCTGCGATGTCACTGCAAACACAACCACAAACTCCAATGTAAACAAAAACCAAGGCGGTGAGGGCATGGGCCTACGGACCATAGAACGTCGCTTGCAATTAGAATATGGCGAACGCGCTCGCTTCACCATCGAGACCGCACCCGGCGGGGGCTTCGCCGTGCACTTAGATATTCCCTATCAATAAGCGAGGGACTTACTCATGTCGACCAAAACCGCCTTTATTGCTGAAGACGAACCCCTTGCGCGCGAATCGCTGCGCGACGCCGTGATGGCACGCCCAGAATTACACCTGATCGGTGAAGCCGACAATGGCAAAACGGCTCTCGAGCGCATTAATCAACTGCGTCCCGAAGTCATCTTCATGGACATCCAAATGCCAGAGATGACCGGACTCGAGGTGATCAAGCGCCTTGAATATCAACCTGCGATTATTTTCACTACCGCTTACGATAATTATGCGGTCGCCGCTTTCGAATTAAATGCGCTCGATTATCTGCTCAAACCCTTCTCACGCGAACGTTTTGATGCTGCGGTCGATCGTTTGCTCGAAGAACAAGGCTCATCCGATTTGTCGACGCTGGGTCAAACCTTGGAACAAGTGACGCAGCGTTTGCCCAGTCAATTAGATCGCATTTTAGTTCGTGATCGAGGCCATATCTTTCCGGTCAATATCCAACAAATTGCTTACCTCAAGTCCGATGCGAAATACACCGCACTGTATGTCGACGGTAAGACTTTTCTGGTGCGCCTCGGTATTTCCGAATTAGCCGAACGACTCGATCCGAATCGCTTCGTTCGTATTCATCGTTCAGTCATCGTCAATTTAGATTATGTCGAATCGATGAAGACCGATGAACAATCGCAACTACAATTGCAAATGCGCGATGGCAGCGTATTGGTGGCGAATCGGGAATCGTCAAAGATGCTGCGAGATATGGCGATTTAAATCCTTGCACATCACTTGCTGCAAGTAGAGGTGCGACAGTACAATCAACAACTTCCTGCCACTCTGAAACAACCATGAGAACAGACACTCAGCCGCCACTAGGCACTGACAATATCGATGAAAGTGAACGGCTACCGCAAGCCGCAGAACTCACTCTCTGGCTGCAGCAGGCTGGCTTTTCTTTCGAACAAAGTACCGCGAACTTATTCATCCGTTTATATCAAGAATTACGACGCCTAGCCCAAAGTCGTCTATGGCATGAAGCGCCAGACCATACTTTGTCGGCGACGGCCTTGACTCACGAAGCCTACCTACGGCTCTCTACCCAACAACAAACCGAGTGGAAAAATCGCAGTCATTTTCTAGCCATGGCCGCGACCATGATGCGACGCATATTGATCGATCATGCATTAGCCAAACAGGCCGATAAACGGGCGGCTGAACTTGTGACTTTATCGGCTGCGGAACTCATTCCCTCTGAACAGGGTTCAATACTTGATGTGCTCGACTTACATCAAGCATTGTGCGAATTTGAGCAACTCGATCCCCGCGCAGCGCGCATCGTGGAGTTGCGTTTTTTTGGCGGTCTGGAGCTCGAAGAAATCGCCGAAACACTCGACATCTCGCTAGCCACAATCAAACGCGACTGGACCCTTGCGCGCGCATGGATGCGTGCTCGACTAAGTTAGTTTTTCAATTGTTGCCAGCGCTGCGCATAAAGTGGCGGCAAGGCCTGAATCTGCTGTGCCTGCTGATAAGCTGCTTCAGCGAAATGTCGGTATTGACTGGCTAATGTTGTTCGTTCAAACTTTGCAGCGACTTCAAACCATCGAGCGCGCAACAACCACGCCGCTTGATCATTGGCCGCGGGCTCGGTCGCCACCAGCAAGGGCTTACTTTGCTCGATGAGACGATGACTCGCTGGTGCGGTCAACAAATTGGCGAACTCCACTCTTAACCACGCCAAGCGCCGTAGCTCTCGATCTGATTTCGCGATCGCTGCAAACTCTGGAATCAGCGTTTGGAAACGCTGTCTGGCCTGCGCTGTTTGTCCTGACTCACTCAACGCCACCCCTGTGTACACCGCACCGGCAGCCCGACGCGTACGCCAGGTCGTATTATCGGGTTCCATCTGGATTAACTTATCATAAGCGGCCCAAGATACTTCGCAATACGAGAAATCAACTTTTCTACGTAAAGCAAGTGCGGTGTTGCAAGCTAAGTTTGCCTCATTCGCGAGCGCTGCCCAATGCGCCACGTTTTGCGGTTTCAAATGCGTCGCCTGCTGTAGCGCTTGCACTGCTTTTGCGCTCGCTGTAGCTGACCTTTCAAATTCACCAGCGTCAGATGCTTGGTAAGCCTCCGCCCCATAGCTAACACCCAGTTGATGATAACTTGGCGATTCTTTTGAGTTGATGAGCACGAGTTCGGTGAATTTTTCTTGCGCCGCGCGCAGTTCTGCATCTGCTTGTTGCCGTGACTTACTATCACTGCCGAGAAGCTGGGCTCGATTCAAGTGGGTCGAAGCCAGAGCATGCAAAACATTTTCATCTTTAGGAAATCGTTGATCTGCTTTTTCCAAAATGTGGAGACGCTGTTGCTGCGCCTCTAAGGCGTCTGCCACCTTGCCTTGACCGCGGGCGACATTGGCGACAGCGCGCCACGCTTCTCCCCATGCGACGGAAAAGCTGGCGACACGATTTTGCGAACCAGCGCAGCGTTCAAACCAGTAGATCGCCCGCTTTGCGCTCGCGAACCCCGCAGTATTTTGCTGTAAAGATCGATTCTGATTATCGACCTGCATCTCCGCCATGCGCGACCAAGCATGGGCTAGATCTTCTTGTATGGCAGGGTCTGCGTCTGGCGCGCTCGCTAATTTCTCAAGATCATCAATCAGATCCTGCATCATTTTCGCGCGGATTTCTATCCCGCCCGGCAAATTGTCGATTTGATTTCCGACACGATAGAGCACGCCACGTGTCACGCTTTTCAAACGCTCAAGATTTTCTTGTGCTTGTAGTTGAGCCTTTTGTGCACGATGCGCTTGCAGTAGCGCAAAGCTACTTGCACCTAAGATGAGTGCTACAGCAAATGCGCTCATCGTGGCGGCGAATCGATGACGACTAATCCACTTAGATAGCAGGTACCAAGTTGATAAAGGTCTTGCGCTAACGGGATATCCCTCTAAATACGCTCGGATATCAGCGGCAAACGCATCCACACTGGCGTACCGTTCTTCTGGATCTTTCCGCAAAGCTTTGAGCACGATGTTGTCGATGTCACCTTGCAGCATGCTTGCGTCTAGCGCGAGACCCACTTCGTCCGAAGGCTTTACAGGGATCGTACTCGGCGCCTCTGGCAACTCATGCAAAACTGCATGTGCTGCTTCTGCCGGCGTCGTGGCCTGGCGACCATAGGGCTTTTGACCAGTCAATATGCCATACAATAGAACACCCAATGAATAGATGTCGGTTGCAGTTGTGACCGGTTCCCCTCGAATTTGCTCTGGACTTGAATAAGCTGGCGTGAGTACTCTCTGTTCCAGAATAGTCGCTTGAGATTCGTCGCCTTGCATAGGGTCGATTGCTTTAGCGATGCCAAAGTCTAACAATTTCACTTGCTGTTCACGATCGACCATGACGTTGCTCGGCTTCAAATCTCGATGCACTAGCAAGCGTGCGTGAGCATGTGAAACGGCCTGCAACAACTGCAAAAACAAGGCTAATCTTTCGCGTAAGCTTAATTGTAGGCAAGCGCGATCAATACTAAGTCCGTCGACTAGCTCCATGACAAAATACGGCGCGCCATTCGAACTCAAGCCTGCATCCAATAGTCGTGCGATATGGGGATGATTGAGGCGAGCCAAAGCTTGTTGTTCACTTGCGAAACGTCGCACGATATCGTCGCCGTCACGACCTGTACGCAAAACTTTCACTGCCGCCCAGCCTTCATAGCGACCATCGACCCGATGGGCTTTGTAAACTTCGCCCATACCGCCAATACCAATCTGCTCTTCTAGCTCCCAGGCTCCTAACCTTGTACCGCTAAGGCTCGTTGTGACGGTGGAGGCAGGGAAGAACTCTCCGACCCGCGCCGCCTGCCGCAATTGTTGCGTAAAAGCGCCGGTCGCATCGGCCATTGCATGTCGCAAAAGACTTTCGATCTGCGTCTGTAACTCAGGCGCCAGTGCGAGCTCTCTGATCTTCAGCATTCGCTCATCTTCGGGTAAGGCAAGCACTTGCTCGAAAACTTGTTTCGCCAATTCCCATTGCGCTGGGCTCAAAGCGGTCCATGAATGATTCATCGCGTCGGTATTAAAAAAAATATCAAGCAAATCTTACCGCACCGACTTATGGAAACATAATCAAATGAACAACAATTCAAGAAATTTGCACGACTGTGAGCTGTTTTCTTCACTTTTCTCGCGTAAGTACTTAAGCCGATTAAAGCAACAAAGTTGATCCCGTCTCGGCTCCGTGAATCAATCAGGAATGAGGAAAATTATGGCAATCAATATGAAAAAAAATTGGCTACAAGCTACGCTTATCGGCGCTCTGTTAATTAGTACAGGGGCAACTGCGCACGCTGGCATCCTAGATATGTTGAAAGGTAAGGACAAGCCTATCGTAATCGAACGTGATAGCGACATGAAAAAAACAATGGCGTTGGCCATCAAGGAAAGTGATCCCATCTTTAAAGTACGTGGCGATAAAATTACCAAGGTTGGTATCAGCGCATTTCAAGTGCAATTCATCACAGACTCTAGCCTGTCCCAGACCCGTAAAAATATCGGTAGCGGAAACGAGGTCCGAGCAGCTGTGCAGTACAAGCTTGAAGTGCCACCTATCGAGGTATATCAAAGAATTACTGATTTGATGCGAACACAACTCGAAAATGAGCTGCGGGAACGTGGTTATGAAATCATCACCGCAGAAAAATTAAGCGAGGATAACGACTTCGCTGCCAAGATTCGCAATACGCCATCACTGACCAGCAGTGAACCTGGATTCTTTTCCAAATCAGGTGAAATTACAGTTCATGCTAGCGGTACAGCAGATACTTTTGGCATCATGCAGGGAGCGGCCGAAATGCGCCTTGCAGAAAAATTTGGTAGTGGTACTGCCATGTTAAAAGTAAGGCTCGTCGTCAATTTCGCTTCAATGGAAGAAATGGGTTTTGTCGATCGCGCCCTGGCAGGCGCAGACGCTGGAATAAAACACAAAGTTGGTCTATCGATCGAAGCTGACTCAGCGTCGAATAGCCCTAGCCATTTAGCCCTCGGCACCCCGTTGGGAGTATGGCCCATGCCGATTCGCAGTCGCATTTTTATGAACAATCCGATTGCAAAACAAGTCGAGAAAATGAATGAGAGTACCAGCGAGGCCGCGATTGGTTTCTTGAAGTCGCTTGCCGGTGGAAGTAGTGTTGGGACACGCTACTTGGTCACCCCCGCAGATGACTACGAAGCGCAAATGTCTGAGGGTCTTAAGCTCGTGATGAGTATGTGTGCTGAGACTTTGCCCTCATTAAAATAGGCGGGATTAAAGAAACAATCGCAGTATCTGCTATCGGGTACTTTGACAAGCAAATTGTGAATGTCGCCTGACCTTCTAGCTTCGTATTAACAAGAAGTCCCGATAGCTGCGCTTCGATAGCAAACATGAATTTTATTCAGAAGAACCACTCCTCGGCGCCTAAAGAAACGATCTTTGGATTCGACATTCTATACCTGTTAAGCGTGTGATAGGGGCGAACGCGGAATCTTCTAAGATGCTGCGAGATATGGCGATTTAAACACAGAAATTCTGCGATAATGAAGAGAGTCATCTCTCTCTTATCGCTATGAACGTCCGCAATAACATTTCTTTTTTGAGTCTGGTTTCAGGCTTAGATTCAGGCCTGGTTTCAAGCCTCGGCCAGACGCGCCAAGTACGCCTTCGACATACGCTGGTGCGCTTAGGCTTTAGCTTCGGCTTTGGCTTTATTGCACTCCTCTCGACACAGACCGCCTCAGCGCAAATGTTGACCCAAACCAATCGCGATATTGGCAAAGGTTATTTGCTCCAAGAATCTCAACAAGTGAATGTGCCCGGTCGTTGGCATAGCGATCGACGCAATCATTTTCTGTATTACGGCAAACGCTATGTGTGCCAATGCACCTTTTACAGCATTTCGGAACAAGGGCGCTTTGTGATTTTCCAAACGGTCGGCAATAAGGCCGTGATGCTATTTGACGCGAAGCTCAATCAAGTCTCGACACTGAAAAAACTCGCAGAAGAAAAAGTCAAAGAGGTAAGCTGGGATGCCAAAACCGAATGGCGCGCTACCGTCGTGCAAAATCTTGCCGACGACAAAACAAAGACCACTAAATTGACTCTTCCTCACAAAGATAAATAGACAGATCATGAAAACCATAGGACTCATAGGCGGCATGAGTTGGGAATCGACCATTCCCTATTACCGCATCATCAATCAAACGATTAAACAAAAACTCGGTGGTTTTCATTCAGCGAAGCTGGTGCTGGTCAGTGTCGACTTTCATGAAATCGAGGAACTACAACGCGCTGGCGATTGGGATGGTGCAGCCGCGATCTTGAGTCAAGCGGCGAAGTCACTTGAAGCCGCTGGCGCTGACTTTATCGTGATCTGTACTAACACCATGCACAAAGTCGCGCCAACGATAGAACAAGCAGTGAAGCTGCCGATTTTCCATATCGCCGACCCGACTGCGGAAGAAATCAAACGCCAAGGCATACAAACAATTGGTTTGCTTGGCACACGTTTTACGATGGAACAAGATTTTTACAAAGAACGCCTACGCAGCCGTCATAGCTTAGAAGTCGTGATTCCAAATAGCGAAGATATGGACATCATCCATCGCATCATTTACCACGAGCTCTGCCTCGGCAAAGTCGAAGACGCTTCACGTCAAGAATACCGACGCATCATGGCACAACTAGTCGCTCAAAGAGCGCAAGGCATCATCTTAGGCTGCACTGAAATTTCACTCTTAGTCGGTGCGGCAGACGCCAGCGTGCCTTTGTTTGATACGACGGGCTTACATGCCAGTAAAGCGGCTGAGTTTGCGCTGCTAGACTGACACAGTTGTATGCGGAACCGACTTCCTGATCTCGTTCTACTACCGGGCATGGATGGCACGGGTAGGCTCTTTCAGGATTATGTGGGTCACTTATTGCAGAGCGAACCCACGCTGAAGGTTCACGTTATCGATTATCCGCCTGATCGAATTCTTGGCTATCAGGAGCTGAAGGATTTGATTAAAAGAAGGCTTCCGCAAGATAGTGATTTTTTCTTGCTAGGCGAATCCTTTTCAGGACCACTAGCGATCGAACTCGCAGGTGATTTTGCCATTGAGCACCCACAGCATCTACAAGGCTTAATTCTCTGCGCGACCTTTCACAAAAATCCGCAAGCCTTACTCGCTCCGTTTTCTGGCTTAACACGCTTATTCGCTCCACAGCATATCCCACGTGCTTTGATCAATTGGATGATGTTCGATAGCCATGCAAAACCATCACACCAAGAAGCCCTCTATCGAAGCTTAGAATTGGTGGATGAGAAGGTCATGCAACATCGTTGTCGTGAAGTGCTGCAGGTCAATGTGACTGACAAGCTATCCGCCATCACCTGTCCTGTGCTCTACCTGCAAGCGCAATCTGATCGACTGATTCCTGCCCATCACGGTCGCGCCATTCAAAAGCTCATCCCTCAAACGCAGCTCATCCGCTTTACCAGTGGTCATATGTTGTTGCAAACCCAAGCAAAACTAGCAAGCGACGCGACACTCGCGTTTATGCGACAATCAGTCAAGCCATCAAGCGCCTCAATCAATTCAAACTAAGCCTAAACACAATTCATCATGAACCATCAACACATGCCTGCCATTTTTCTAGGACATGGGAGTCCTATGAATGCAATCGAAGACAATGCTTACACAGAGGCGTGGAGTGCTTTGGGGCGACGGTTTCCGAATCCACGCGCGATTGTGATGGTGTCGGCGCATTGGATGACGCATACCACGGCGGTCACCGCCATGGCGCAACCGAAAACCATTCATGATTTCGGCGGTTTCCCACCAGCCTTATATGAGATGCAGTATCCAGCTCCAGGCTCTCCGGCATTGGCGCAACAAGTAGCCGATCTTTTGACGAGTAGCGGCGTGACGCAACAGGTTGCACTCGATCAGGCGTGGGGCCTCGATCATGGCACATGGTCGGTATTGGCCAAAGTGTATCCGGCGGCGAATATTCCGGTGATACAACTGAGCCTCAACATGAACGAAGAAGCGCCGTATCACTTTGCGATTGGGCAGCAATTGGCTCAATTACGCGAGCAAGGTGTGATGATCATGGCGAGCGGGAATGTGGTCCACAATCTACGTGCGCTCAACCCACAAATCAAGGCTTACGATTGGGCGCGACGCTTTGATGATTTAGTGCGCGATACTATTGTGGCCGGTGACTTTGACAAGCTCATCGCCTTTGACACACTCGGGCAAGATGCTCGTTACTCGATTCCCACAGCAGAGCACTTCTTACCTTTGCTGTACATCCTCGGCGCCAAAGGTACCGACGATAGCACCGAGGTGATTTGTCATGACACGGCCATGGGCTCGATTAGCATGACCTCGTATATTTTTCATCGAGCATGAGGTAAGAGCTACGCGCTAGCAATTGCTGCACTTAAATCAGATTAGATCCGCTCCTACAAGCACCAAAAGAAAATCGGCGGTGATTTTGCGATCACCGCCGATTTTTTACTTTCTAAACTCGTTCAAACCAAACTACTGCCAAAATCAACGCTTCGCTGGTTCTGGTGGCAAAGGTTTGCGTGGCAACAGATCATCACGATTCGCTGCGTGTGCAACGAAGCTCGCCATAATCATCGACGCCTGCATCATGTCGCCTTTTTGTACTTTGTCGTACACGTCAATATTAGTGTGGTGCGTACGTGTAAAGTAGTCCATCGGTTCTTGGATGAATTGGAAGCCAGGGACACCGACCGCATCGAAACTCACGTGATCCGTGGAACCGGTCTTCTTCATCGTCGTCGTCTTAGCGCCGAGGTCATGGAATGGTGCCAACCATGAATCAAAAATCGCTTTTACAGCGGCATTATTTTCTGCATAGATACCGCGGATCTTGCCACCACCATTGTCGAGGTTGAAGTAAGCGGAGATTTTGCCGTGCATGGGTTTGTAGACCAAAGGATTGGTATTACGACGCATGAAAGACGGTACATCTTTATCCGCTGGATCATTCGATTCTGCACGCGATGCGACGTATTTGTTCACGTAGAAACGGGAACCCAACAAGCCTTGCTCTTCGCCGCCCCACAAAGCGATGCGAATGGTACGACGTGGTTTGAAGCCGATCGCTTTCAACATACGCACTGCTTCCATCGCCACCGCAACACCAGCAGCATTATCGGTTGCGCCAGTGCCGGCATGCCAGGAATCCAAGTGACCACCAAGCATCACGACTTCATCTTTCTTATCTGTACCTGGAATTTCAGCGTAGACGTTGATGGAGTTTGCTGGGTCTTCATCACTGAAATTGACCGCACTTTCCACTTCCAACATCACGTCTTTTTTCTTTTCCAACAAACGATAGATACGATTGTAGTGCTCGGCGCTCATGACAAACGCGGCAGGACCTGTATCCTCGCCCGCTTTGTAGGAACCACCGCCTTGTACGAAAATAGTGCCGTCGTCACCGCGAGAGACATTCACCGTCGCCAAAACTTTTTCTTCCATCAAGAATGGGATCAGTTTCTTGTTGAAGGCCTGGCGTTTCGCGAAAGCCGCTGCGTCAAATGGTGCGCGGGCTGGACCGGATTCAAACTCCATATTGGCGATGTCGTGCAGATCTTGCTCGGTATAACGCTTCGCATCGGCTGTCATGTGTAAGGGTGTCGCGATCGGTGCATCACGGAACAAGATAACGCCGTTCAACTTACCTTTCCATTTCGCCAAATCTTCTTCTGATTCGAGTTTGGCGTACACTGCTTTGCCGCGCTTCAAACCGTCTGTGCCTGGGGTCCACGCTTTTGGGATTGCCACTAATTCCAGATTACCTGGCGCCACCATACGCATACTGGCTTTTTCCAAGACCCAGCTACGACCAAACGGACCGATATTTTCGACTTGCGCATTCTGCAAACCCCAATCAGTCAACTGCTTCTGCGTCCACTCACCCGCTTTCTTCAAGGACGGAGAGCCTGTCAAACGTGGACCGATTTCATCCGTCAACACGCTCAAAGTATCCATGACCTTCGAACGGCTTGTACCTTCGTCACGAATCTTGTTGATCAATACCAAATCGACTTTTTCATCGGCTGCAATGGCTGGCAGGCTGACACCTGCGACCAGTGAGCACACTAGCAAACTAATTAAGCGCATCTTTGTTTCCCTTATTGTGAAGTGCCGGTTGCATTCTTTTTTGCCTCAAGGATTTTTTAATTGCTCGATTCCTTGATCGAACTTCGATTAGAGAGAAATGAAATGGTTCCCGATTCCGGTTCAAATTTTGTAGCGCTATGTATCAAGCCAAATGTTTACACTGAATCCGCACTTCATTCTCATCAAAAGCGTTGTTTCTGATTGCAATACTTAGAATAAACTTTTGACATCTTCCATTTTCAAATGAATAATCTGCGCCACAAGTTTTTTCGGAGGATGTCACCTTGATTCGCGCCACGCTACTCAGCCTCGCTTGTATCTTTGCAAGCCCAGCCGTCACTTACGCGAGTGACAAAACAATTCCTATTGAGAACTTTGTTCTTGAGGATCAATACTCGCAACCAAAGCTGTCACCAGACGGCAAGTTTTTAGCGCTGGTGGTTCGAATGCCGATCAAAGATCGATACGTTCCTACCATCGTTGTCTACTCTCTTCCAGACATGAAGCAACAAAGTGCTGTCCGTATGCCTGTCTTCGAAGTCCCATCGCAGCTCATGTGGGCTTCGAACACCCGCCTCATCGTCACCAAAGCAAAAGAAGTTGGATCAGCGGAACAACCCTATCTTACTGGTGAAGTGTTTGCGATGGACTACAACGGCGAGCATCAAGATTACTTGTTCGGCCATGACATGTTGACGAGCTATCGACACGCGCGTTACGACGATACTGGTTCATATGCGATTCTCTCCGGCACGCCGAACAAGAAGAATGGTCATATTTATGTGACGGCGCACACTTGGAAAGGTGAAAACACGACGTTTTATGACATCGATGCGAAGAGCGGTTTTCGTAAGTTAGTAGCGAAAATCGACTTACCCGATGCAACCTTCGTACTTCAAAACAACGGCGTGGCTCGTTTTGCCTATGGTTCGGACAAAGAAAATTTTCTAGTACTGTACAAATACAACGATGCAAAAGACGATTGGGTAAAAGTCGACCGTGATGATGACAATGGCATTCTTTCACCATTTGGCTTTACTGAAGATGACAAGGAGTTCTACGCTTTTTATCGCGCTAATGGTGCACCTCCAAAATTAGTTCGGCAAAATCTGGAGACTGGTGCACGTACTGTAATATTTGAAAGTCAGGATGGATCCCTCGACATTTCCATGGAGAGCTACCGTTCTGATCTACCCTTCCTGTGGGCGAGTAATGTTGGTATCCCAAAGCCACTCTACCTTGATCCTAACTCTGCTGAGGCAAAGCAACATCAGTTGCTGAGCTCCAAGTTCGCAGGAAATTTCGTGCGCTTTATCAATTACACCGAAGATGGAAGCAAACTCTTATTTTCTGTCGAAAGTGATCGCGAGCCAGGCTCATATTTTATCTTCGACAAAACAACAGGCCGAGCCTACCCTCTCTTCGCCAACCGCGAATCGCTCGATCCGGATCGTATGTCCGAACGTCGTCCTATCACTTACACCAGCCGCGATGGCTCGAAAATCCATGGCTATCTGACGACGCCTAGAGACCACAATCCAGCGAAAAAGATGCCACTCATTGTTTTACCACATGGCGGTCCGCACGGTATATATGACGATTGGTTCTTCGATACCAATGCGCAGTTCTTAGCAAGCCGTGGATATGGGGTGTTACAAGTCAATTTCCGAGGTTCAGGAGGCCGGGGGCAAGCCTTTGAGCGCTCGGGTTATCGCAAGTGGGGTTCCGAGATACAAGACGACATTCTTGATGGAGTTCAATGGGCAATCAAAGAGGCGAACGTTGATGCTGACAGGATGTGCACCTTCGGCGCCAGTTTTGGCGGCTATTCAGCGTTGATGTTGACTGTACGTGAGCCTAATTTATTTAAGTGTGCGGTTGGGTACGTGGGTGTGTATGACCTCAATCTGATGTTCACTTCTGAGGAAGCAAAAAATCAAAGATTCCTCGCAACCATGACACGTTATCTTGGCACTGACAAGGAACAACTCGACGCATTCTCACCTGCAAAACATGCCGCCCAGATCAAGGTGCCTGTTTTCTTGGCCCACGGCATGGATGATACACGCGCTACTTTTAATCATGCTGAAGCGATGCGTGCAGCGCTGATCAAAGTCGGACGTCCGCCTGAATGGATGGCGGTTCCAAACGAGGGTCATGGTTTTTATAACACTAAAAACCGAATGGAGTTCTATCAACGTTTGGAGGCTTTCTTAGCCAAGCATTTAGGCCAATAGACTCTGACTCTAGATTCATCAAAAAGGGCACTTCGATTGAAGTGCCCTTTTTATTTGGATGACGCAAGATTAGAACTTATAGTTCGCTGTCACGCGCAAGGCCCTTGGCGAACCCGGCGTGATATTGTTATTGCTGTTGGCAGAGGCCCAATAGGCTTTGTCTGCGAGATTTTCAACATTCAATTGCAAACGTAATTTGGCACTCACATTGTAAAAGGCTGCGGCATCGACGCGTGTGAAGCTCGGCAAGATCACCGTATTGTCGGTCGATGGATAGATTTCACCGCGATAAATCACTCCCAAGCCTAAACCCCAATGCGCGTTGACATCATAGCGATTCCACACTGAGGCACTTTGCTTCGGCACGTTCGCCAATTGCGCACCGGCTAACACCGTTGCTGATTGAGTCCGAGTGATTTTCGCATCTTGATAAGCATAAGCACCCGTCACGCTCCAGGCTGGTGTCAAATTACCGGTTACTGACAACTCCACGCCCTTACTCCGTTGACCATCGACCAAAATCGTTTTCGTCGAATCAGTCGGATCGGTGATCGCTACATTGCTGCGATCGAGTTGATAGACCGCAGCACTCAAACTCAAGTCTTTCAAAGCATCCCACTTCACACCAAGTTCGAGATTTTTGAATTTCTCAGGATCGAAAGTTTTGTTGGTCACGGTCAAGGAAGCCAATTGGTCCCCAGCACGTGGTACATAGGCAATGCTGTAACTTCCGTAAATCGACCAATCAGTGCTTGGTTTAAAGACGATGCCGAAGCGTGGTGATACTGGTGTATCGGTCACTTGAATATTGTCATTGGTGCGACGATTCAAGTAATCCACCGCAAAACGGTCGCGGCGCAAACCGATCACTGTTTGCCATTGTGGACTCCATTCAATTTGGTCTTGCACATAAATACCGCTGGTATCGACGACACCGTAATTATTGGCATCGGTCGCGCTTTGGCGGAACACGACTTGATTCGTATAGGGTGTTGCGATCGGTACGCTGATCGAAGTCGCGTTGATACCCACGCTAGGGAAATAACCCGTGTTGCGGAAGTTCTCTGTCTTTTGTTGGCCAAATTCGATTCCAGCCAGGATCTTGTGTTTGACGGCGCCGGTATTCGTCTCAAAAACGAGGTCAGTTTGATTGAAGAAGTTGGTCCGCTGTGTTGCATTGTTATAGGCGCTCAGTGCTACCGTTTGGCCATTGCTACTCACCGCCCCTGGAAATACGTTCTGATAGAACTTATCGTAGTTCGCATAACGAGTGCGATTGCGCATAGTGATGCCACCACCGAAGTCATGATCGATATACGAAGTCAGTGCATCGACACGCGACCAAGTCGGACTCATCTCGGCATTACCGAAGAAAGTCGACGCATCGACTGCCAAGGGGCGTCCTTTGTAAGATGGCACACCGCGGTCCGCAGTGCGGTCATCGCGGAAGTGTTCGTAACCCAATAAAACACTGGTATTTTCACCAGCGCGGATGGCCAAGGTCGGGTTGATGCCAGCACGATTCAAACTAAAGCCGTTACGATAACTCTCAGAGTTTTCCGCCATGGCTGTAACACGGAAAGCGAAATTCTGATCCAGCGCACGACCTACATCGGCTGTAGCACGACGATTATTCCAGGAGCCCAAGGTCAAGCCGACTTCCGCGATGGGTGTCCATTGCGCTTGCTTGGTGACACGGTTAATCACGCCACCCGCACCACCACGTCCAAAAATCATAGCGTTTGAGCCCTTCAAGGCTTCCACACTTTCGATATTGTAAAAGTCACGGTAGTACTGCACATCATCACGAATTCCATCGACGAAGAAATCACCGGTGGAACTATTGCCACGGAAAATTGCCGTGTCGCGATTTCCTTCGCCTTGCGCTGTCACTACACCTGGTACGTAGCGAATCACATCGGCCATGCTTTGCATCGCTTGATCACGCATTTGCTCTTGTGTCACCACGGTGATCGCTTGTGGAGTGTCACGTAACAATGTATCGGTCTTGGTCGCGGTACTGGATTGTTTCACCACGTACTTGGCTTCTTTATCGCTAGTCACTTGGATTTCAGGCAATTTGGTTTCTTGCTTGTCACTCGACTGCGCATACGCTGCGGGGAAACTGACGACCAACATCAATGGCAAGCTACGGAGGATAAAACGTGGGGAGTTTTTCATAGGGTTCTCACTTCAATCGCAAAATTAGGAGAGCGGAAACAAAGCCAGCTCGATTAAATGCAATTATAAATGAGAATTATTCGCATTTGCAAGTAGAGTGATTTTCTTTGATGCATTGCCTTGCGCCACATCAAGAAACCTCACTGAGCGATTAGGTAAATACCGCCCTATTGCTGGCGAAGCGCACGGTGACTTGTTCTTTGTGGATTTAAGCGGGAATCGTGAACATTCAGGACAATTGCCGCCTTGAACCGCAAATGAGATGGAAATGAAACTTAACTTTTATCAAACAAAGCGCTGTTTTTGCCACATTTAAAGCACCGTTGAATAAAAAAGCGTAAAATCGTTTCACTATGAAAACATTTATCCGCTTCCTTTTCCTTGCATGCTTATCGCTCGTGGCGCACGGTTTTGCCTCTGCGGAAATGCGTATGAGCATGGTGGCGGTCGGCGCCAAACAAGTACCCGATCTCAAACGTAGCCAACGCACTTTGGAACAGGTGCTTTTCAAAAGTTCGCCATCCAATACGCTCAATATCGGGACTTCTTGGCATGCGATTCATTATCTGATTACGGGAAAAACCTCAAGCCCGAGCCCTGGCGCGGGTGAAATTATTTTCGGTGGGACTGAGATTGGCAATGACTTAGGTTTTGGCCCCGCTCACCTGTTCACGCCTGAAGAAGTCAAATCGATTGCTGAGGCCTTACAAAATTATCCTCTCAAGAACTTCACTGCTCGATACGACGTGAAGCAAATGCAGGCCAGCAAGATCTATCCAGAAAACTGGCTCAAAGAAGGTGATGTTGGAAGAGCTCGTTTGCTCGACTACTTCCAACAAATTCTAACTTTCTACAACAATGCGGCCAAGAATGGCCAAGCCGTTGTTTTCGTCGTGCATCAGAAATAAAACTGGTCCAGCACTTCTCGCTTACTCGGCTGCATCGGTTGCATCTGATACTCAGATGTTCAGTGAGTTACTAACGGGGTATCCACACCATGCGTTGCATGCCTTGCCATTGACGTCCGGGCTCTAACATCACCGGCCGCATAATACTCGCGGCCTCTACACAGACATAGCGTTGATAACCGCCCTCTTCCATATCGGGCAGTTGCGCCCCTTTCTCGGCACCAGGGTTCCACACCACAGCATCGACAAAACCCGTTTGACAAATGCGAAGCTGTTGGTGAGACTGCGCGATCACAATTGGTTCACTCACATTGGCATAGATGCGATCGATCTCACCTTCAATGTGCAGTAGCTCTTGCTCCTGACGACAGTCATTTTGTCCAGTGACAGTATCACGATAAAGACTAGAAGCGAGTCCATGAATACCGGTTTTAGCAATATCATCGACGCGAAAATAGGTGTGCAAGGCGGTCGTAAATTGAAAGGCAGTATCGCCTGTATTACTGACACTAAAATCTAATTGCAAAGTGTCGGCCGCAACCGTCACCGTCAATTCGAGTCGAAACACATGTGGCCACAACATCAGGCGTGCAATGTTCTCTTGCAGCTCAAAAACAGCTTGTCCAGCGCCTTGTTCCGTTTGTCCGCAACGTACTAATTTCCACTGAGCGTTTCGGGCAAAACCATGCTTAGGCAGCACGCCCATACCCGAAAATTGTGGGAAAACAATAGGTACGCCACCGCGTATCGCCGCGCCTTCGACGAATTCGGACTTCTCACTCAAAAATAATTGCTCAGTCCCGCCAGCAGGCCGCCAAGAGCAGACATGAGCGCCATACTCAAAAATCTCAGCAATCGCACCATCCGCGGCAATGACAGATATTTTTTGCATAAACTGAGGTCCTTTCAGTGGAAATGGAGACAAATTAACAATTGCCGAGCATTGTAAAGCCTCGCCTCCCAGATTTCGACCATTGACACCGCGATTTTTGCATTCTGTCGCGATGTCACTGCAATTGCCAAGCGCTTCACGTAGACTTCAGGCTTAAGAAATCCACATTCACGGATAACATACTTTTGGACAGGGGGCAGATATGTTGAAACGTTTAACCATCACTTCAGCGATTCTTTTAGCTTTTGGCGTTGCTGTCAGCGGCTGCGAAATCAGCATCAACGACAATAGCATCAAAGGAAGTGGCAAGATCATTAGCGAGAATCGTCAAGCCAGTAATTTTGAAATGGTCACCAACAACTCTCCGTTCAATGTCTTGGTCATCGTCGATGGCAAGAATAGTGTCGAGGTCGAAGGTGACGACAATTTTGTACGCGAAGTGGAAACCAGCGTTGAAGATGGCAGCTTGGTGATTCGCAATAAACGCCGTGGCAGCTATCACTTCTCTTGGGGTAACACACCGACTACGATCAAAGTCCATGTCAGCAACCTGACAAAGTTCATCAACTCTGGCAGTGGCGACGCTGAATTGCGCCAACTGCGCAATGAGAAGTTCGAATTGATCAACGAGGGCGCGGGCGATATTCAAGCAAGCGGCGCAACCAATGAACTGAACTTCCGCGCTTCCGGTAGCGGCGATGCCAATCTGCGCCAGTTGTTGGTCAAAAAAATCGACCTCGAAATGAATGGCTCCGGTGACACAGAATTGGGTGACGTAGGACAAAGTTTCACTGCCCGTTTAAGTGGCAGTGGTGACCTTCACGTCGCCAAACTTCATAGCGAAAATAGCAAAGTGACGATTAACGGTTCGGGTGGCGCTACTTTGCGCGGCAGCACCAAGAATCTTGAAGTCGAGATGTCTGGCTCGGGCGATTTATCAGTCGACGAGATTCAAGCAGAAGTCACGGAAATCAATATGTCTGGCCCCGGTGAAGCAAGTTTAGTCGGCGAAACCAAACAGTTGCGTTTGAAGGCCAGTGGCTCGGGCAATCTCGATGCGACTCGCTTGAAAATCGGT
Source organism: Undibacterium cyanobacteriorum (assembly GCF_031326225.1). Classification (GTDB taxonomy): domain Bacteria; phylum Pseudomonadota; class Gammaproteobacteria; order Burkholderiales; family Burkholderiaceae_D; genus Undibacterium; species Undibacterium cyanobacteriorum. The sequence goes on from NZ_CP133720.1 coordinate 4,418,249, forward strand.
GTTGCAGATATCCGCAACACCGGTCCTGGCGACATGAATTTCAAAGTCATCAAAGGTAGTTTGGTGGCCGATGTCAGTGGTTCCGGTGACTTCGATGCAGACTTGGCCGATGCGGAAAAAATTGAAATCGTTGCCGACGGTGCAGGAAGCGTAACTTTGCGTGGTAGCGCGAAGAAGCTGAATGCCACTTTGAACGGTTCAGGCGATTTGCATGCGTCTAACCTTTTGCTGGAACTCGCCTCTGTCAAAGTGAATGGACCTGGCGAAGCGAACGTGAATGTCAAGGCGGCCAACGCGAGTGCGGATCAATCCACCATCAAAAATGGTTCACGCATGGTGACCATTGACCGCAATGGCGTGGTAAAAGAATAGGCATCAACAAGCGATCAAAATCTGTTTTGCTTCGCTTGAGCTTGCAAGTGGCGAGCTACAAAAACAAACGCCAGCTTGATGCATTTCAAGCTGGCGTTTCTTCTTAAGGTGCAAAAAAACTAGAGACCCAAAGCTGCACGAATCTTGGCTTCGATTTCAGCCGTGTCCTGTGCTTTAAAGCCGCGATGGGTATAGATCAACTTACCATCACGTCCTATCAAATAACTGCTTGGCATACCTTTTACGTCGTACTGCGTTGGCACAGTGCCTACACTATCAAATGCAATCATGAAGTCAGCCTGATTCTTCTTCAAAAAAATCATGGCATCGTCACGCGTTTTATCGACGTTAATAGCAATAATTTGCAAGCCGTTTGCAGCGTACTTCTTCTGCAGCTCGTTCATGAAAGGGAAGGATTGTTTACAAGGACCGCACCAAGACGCCCAAAAATCGACATACACCACTTTGCCCGCATTTTCTCGCAGACTCACCTTCCCTTGTTGCGTCGGCAGTTCGAACCCCAATTGTTTTGGCTCCTGCGCCATACTCAAGGACGCACTTCCCAACAGTCCTGCCGCCAGCATGCTCATACTGAGCAAACGAAAAAATTTCATGGCATTCCTTTCGTAAAATCGTTCTCTGCATGCTAGCACGATTATGGGAAGCAAAAACAAGGCTTACAATTTGAAACAGAAGCTTAGAAACGACTCAAGCGGTAATGATGTTTGAGCACCAGCCTTGTCGCGGCGATCAAGCTATTCAAGCCCAACAACAAGCCCGTTAATGAAAACTGCGGAACCAACCAAATCTGTCCACGTGGAGGCTGCACTTGGGTGCAAGCGGTGATGACGGGTGCCACCCACTCAGCTTCGGGCGTGACGTCGAGCAAAACGTCGCCATCAGAATTGGTGTGTACATAAATTTCCCCACCGTGAATGAGGCGCAAACAAATACCCTGCCCCGTGGTGGGTTTATTGCCAATCAATTTTTGTAACTCTTGATTATTGAGTTCCATCCATCCTTCCAGCTCGGTAATCGTCTCAAATGGCAACCACGGATACTCAGGAAGGGCATCTGCATCGGATGTGTTTTCAAAATTCTTCAAACTTCACTCTTTTCCAAAAACGGCGGTCACCACCAACTCACTGTACCGCTTTCACACTAAAACCACGTTGCCGCAGAATCTCCAAGATCGAGGCTTCGCCAGCGAAATGGCCCGCCCCTAACACGACAAAAAGCTTCTTCTCTTCGCGCATCATTTTCATGATTTTGTCGACCATAATAGGATTGCGCTCGTCCATGAGTACTCTCATCAGCTTCTGCGAGCCTGCATCCCGTTGACCCGCCTCGCGCATAATCTTACTGAGGCTTTCTAAGTCACCACTCTTCCACGCTGCCACCATACGCGCCAATTCCGCTTGCACTTCACCTTTACGGAAAGTCTCTAGCGTCGACGCTAACATCGCATCACCCTCCGCATCACTGAGTGCCGCTAGCACATCGGTTTGAAAACTCACACCTTCGAGCTCAATCAAATTCTTCTTATCTTTACGCGCCTGCTGAATAAAATGTAAGTCGAGTCCCTGATTCTGTTCGTATCCTAACTGTTGAGCCACGCTAATGGTCAAGCCCATCGCCACCATAACCGGGGTATAGCGCTGAAACTGAGCACTGGCCGCCCCCGTCATCTGCGCCAAAGTTTGCCAGGTGGACGGGTTCAAGTGGTTTTCTAATTTATCGGGTGGGGTGTAGCTCAATTTTTCGACGACTTCGCTACTATTCTCAGTGTTCGAAACATCAGCCTCTACTACCACTGTATCGGCGGCTTTATAAGCTTTCCGCACCACTAATGGAAGCGGATAAAAGTCGGCTTTTGCGACATGAATCGTTGCAAATAAATACGCTTTAACTGGTTTCTTTGACGGTGTTTGATCAGCCAACGCAGGTGCTTGAATTTCAAACAGAATCGGTTTTTGAGCGATCTTGCTGGTTTTGGATGGAGCGCCAGCTTGAGCGTTTTCTGCATGCACCAAGTTTGACGACAACAACAATGCTGACAAGATCCATGCCGACAGGGAAACCATACCTTTACTCATATAAGATGCCTTCATTTGTACTCCCGTGTTGGATATGCGTAGTTCAAGCAGATCGAAAAATCGTGATGGTCGCGACTATACCGCAAAGCACGCTAGGCATGGCAGCGGAAGAGTCGATCGATTTACTAACGCCACAAATCAACAGATGAACGGCAAAAGCAAATTAGCTAGGCGAACGAATAAGAAAAAACACTATGACGACTTGCGCAAGACAGCCATTGAAGCCAAGCCCTTCGCATGGCCCTAACACTGTGATCCCTAACGACAAACATTCTCCCTTTCCACAGGGAAAATCCGATGAACTATTTTTCAGGAAAGTGGACTAAGAGCTGCAGCGACGCGAGCTCTCATCACCGCAGGAATGGAATACAACAAAGCGTGGTGATGCTGCTATGCAGTGCAGGATTTTTAGCACAAAAGGCGCTTTGAGCGCTTTTTTCACTTTACTGTTTAGCTATAAATCGCGTATGTTACGCTGTTTGTCAAAACAGATCCCCTTGGTCGCAGTCGCAACACTTGCCAAGAGGGAATAAGAAATCCCAAATTTGTATTTGCCTTAAGGAAACACTATGCTTTTTGATCGCGTTAAATCACTAGACGACATCTTGGCAACCGCCGAGAAAAAGTCTCTGCATCGCTCTTTGGGTGCGCTCCAACTGACGATGTTAGGTATCGGTGCAATTATCGGTACTGGTATTTTCGTCTTGACAGCGGCAGCGGCACAAAAGGCCGGCCCTGGCATGATGTACTCTTTCGTGATTGCAGGTTTCGTTTGCGCGGTTGCAGCACTGTGCTACTCCGAACTCGTTGCAATGGCTCCTGTTTCTGGTTCTGCTTACACTTATACCTACGCGGTCATGGGTGAGCTTTTAGCTTGGACAGTGGGCTGGGCCTTGGTTCTAGAATACGCAGTGGCCGCTTCGGCAGTGTGCGTGGGCTGGTCCGGCTATGTCATGGGCCTAGTTCAGAAAGCGACAGGCTTTGCACTACCTGAACTATTAAGCCGCGGCCCATCTTGGTCCATGAACGGTTTCATGCCAACGGTCGATTTCACACATGGCATCGTTAACGTACCAGCCATCGTCGTGGCTTTGGTCATCACTTTATTGTTAGTCAAAGGTACTAGCGAAAGTGCAAAAGTGAATGCAGTGTTGGTGGCGGTTAAAGTCACGGCATTGTCCGCGTTCATCGTCATCACTTTGCCTTTGATCAATGGCGAAAACTTCACACCAATGTTGCCAAATGGCTGGCTCGGCACCCAAGGTAGTGGTGTTGGCGTGGTTGGTGCAGCAGCGTCTATCTTCTTTGCTTACGTTGGTTTTGACGCCGTATCTACTGCAGCGGAAGAAACCAAAGATCCACAACGCAATGTGCCAATTGGCTTGATTGGTTCTTTGGGTATTTGTACTGTGTTCTACATGTTGGTGGCTGCTGGTGTTGTTGGCTCCGTTGGCGCACAACCAATCACTTCCGCTGCTGGCGCTGTCTTGTCCCCTGATTCCGCTGAATTCGTCGCACGTTGTGCTGAATTGACAGCGCAAGGTAATGCACCTATCGTTTGTTCCCACGAAGCGTTGGCTGAAGTTTTGAGCAAACTACACTACGAACAAGTTTCCAAATTGGTCGGATTGGCTGCAAGTATTGCTTTGCCAAGCGTCATCTTGATGATGATCTACGGTCAAACACGTATTTTCTTCGTGATGGCTCGTGACGGTCTATTGCCAGAAAAATTGGCTGACATTCATCCAGAGTGGAAAACACCATGGTTGATGACAATTGTAACGGGTATTTTCGTAGCGATTGCCGCTGCATTCTTCCCAGTTGGTCAATTGGCTGATATTTCAAACTCGGGCACTTTGTTCGCGTTCTTCATGGTTTCCATCGCGGTCTTGGTATTACGTAAAACTGATCCTAACCGTCATCGTCCATTCAAAACACCAATGGTCTGGGTGGTGGCACCGATCGCCGCGGCTGGTACTCTGTTCTTGTTCTTCAGTTTGCCAACCGTCGCTCAGTTAGTGTTGCCAATCTGGGGCAGTATCGGTTTGGTGATTTACTTCTTGTACAGCCGTAAGCATTCCCACGTTGGAAAAGCTCTGGCAGGTAAGTGATTGTGATCGAAGGGGCTTCGCTCCTTCAGCAACAAAAAAGCGACTCCGTAAAACGAGTCGCTTTTTTTATGCCTAGTAATTTTTCAATCTATGTTTTATGTACTTCGAAGTGCACAGTATCAAACCATTCTCCATGCAGTTCGAAACTACGCTTCGAGTGGCCATACTGCACAAAGCCATTGGCTAACATGACTTTAATCGAAGCGAGATTTTCTGGTCTTGCGCAGGCTTCAACTCTCAACAATTGATGGACTTCGAAGGCCTTGCGTAAGGCCAGTTGCACCGCTTGTTTGGCAAAGCCACGACCATTGTAGACCTCACCTATGCGGTACCCCAGCGCGGCTGAATGAAAATGCTGCCGCCGTACTTGCGTCAAATTCACACGCCCGACCAAGTCTTCACCATACCAAATCAAATATTGATAGGCCAAATCTTGCCGTGCCTGATGTAAGGCGGCTTGGATCGCACTTGCGACACCAGCCTCGGAATAGAATTCCGGCGGCCGTGCGTTAATTCGTTGTTCGAAAAAAGTACGATTTGCCAGTTCAAACTCCAACAGCTCGGGGGCATTAGCGAGGCTGACTACGCTCAGCCTTAAATGAGAATCAGACATGAGACGTCACTTTACTAAGGCGAATTTCCGGCGTGAGATTAGTGTAACTGGGTACATCGGCCATCAATACTGCGCCCGCCTTCGCCAATGCCTGTTGGGCCGCATCAAGGCTGTCAAAATAAGCATTGGTCGTCGCAATCACTTCACCCACCAGCGGCCCCTTCGGGCTCAAAAATTGATCGCTCTCTAAACGTAATAAACCAAGCTCAGACAAAGCCTCGCGGGTAATGCGGGCATGCTCGCTATTGAAATAGGCATGATCAAAATGCGCTCCATCGACCCATCGATAAAACCCCGTCACTCGTATCATTGTTCTCTCCTCTTGCCAATGTCGATCAAAACACGAGCGCTATAACCAACCTTCGTCACGCGCCATGCGATAGGCTTCCACACGATTTTTCGCATTCAGTTTGCTGATCGCTTCCGACAAATAATTGCGCACCGTCCCTTCAGAGAGATGCATGACTTTGGCGATCTCTCCACTCGTTGAACCAGTGCCCGCCAAACGCAAAACTTGACGTTCGCGTTCACTCAAAGGATCTTGCGGCCCCCCCCAACTTTCCATTGCTAATTCGGGTGCAATCGCTTTGCCACCAGCATGCACCGTGCGAATCGCTTTCGCCAAGTCCTCAGCTGGAGCATCTTTCAACATATAACCGCGCACACCATTCGACATCGCACGTTTGAGATATCCAGCCCGCGCAAACGTAGTCAGCACGATGACCTTGCTGGGCAATTTACGTTCGGCGATTTCAGCCGCAAGTTCTAAACCTGTCATCAAGGGCATTTCAATATCCGTGATCACGACATCAGGGCGAAGTTGTTCGCACATGGTCAATGCCTCTTTGCCGTTCCTCGCTTGCCCCACTACTTCGATATCGCCTTCCAGCTTTAGCAAGGCCGCCAAAGCCCCTGCTACCATCACTTGGTCTTCCGCCAACATAATCTTAATCATGCTTTTCTCCTAGCCCGCAGTCTGCAAAGGCACATTGAATCGTATGGTGAGGCCTTGTTTGCATTCGAGCTGCAGATCCCCATCCAGAGCGCGCACCCGTTCACTCATGCCCAGTAAGCCATTGCCACGCTTAATCGCATCTTCGCCTTTGCTCGACAGGCTACCGTCATCTGCAATCGTCACGTACAGACGGTTTTGTTTTTGCTCCACCTGAAACCGGCAGAGTTTCGCATCCGAGTGACGAATGATATTGGTGACTGCCTCACGCAGAGCGAGGGCCACGATATTTTCCACGGCAGCAGGTAAATTCTCTGCTTCCACTTCCGTCTCAAAACGGACACCCGCCGCTTCTAAAGCATTTTCGGCACCACGAAGTTCATGCGCCAAACCTTTGTCACGATAGCCCAACACCGCTTGACGCACTTCAGCCAGCGCTTGTCGCGCAGTTTGTTCGATATCAGCAATTTCACGTTTACAGGCCTCGCCATCGCGATCATGCAATTTGCGCGCAAGCTCCGCTTTCAAAGTAATGACGGATAAGGTGTGTCCGAGTAGATCGTGTAAATCGCGCGCAATTCTTTCCCGTTCCGCCACCGACGCCAGATGTTCAATCTCTTCTTGTTTGCGAAACAGTTTTGCGTTCGCACGCTGCAGCCGCTCACCGATGATGGCCCCCATCGCGCTCGGTATACTGAAGATCACAGCAGGAATCCAGAAATAAGTTTGCAACTGAAGAACATAACTCATGAAAGCGGTAAATCCTAATACCGCCACCAAGCTCATGATGGCATGGCGCTTTTCTCTGAAGCGCGATGACATGGTTGCCGCAAAAATGACGAAGCTGGATCCGCCAAAATTATACGGGGCCCATGCAATACCTATCATGGTGGTGATGGCGATGCACACGGCAACGCGCCAACCATTGGTCCAAAAACTGTAGATGTAGATGGGGATAAAAAACAAAATACTGGCGGCGGCTAAAGCAACTTCGACGGTCGTCGGCGGAATATAGAAATAGCGCCAACCGAAAATGCCAAACGACAACAGCCAAAAGAAAGGCGCACGTCCATATTGTGGTGGTAGCCAAGGTGAAGACCACCAATGACGTAATGTGTTCATGACTTGCATGCTATTTCCTTCTTCGTGCCAGAAAACTGTGGCGCGCCATCATTAAGCGATAAGGCGAACCACCAGCAAGCGGTTCGCCGAACATTGTACTCGAAGCCGTCTTATTCTTTCACTAAGCGCACATCAGCGAGATCAAAGTTGTACTGGCCCGGTGTGGGTCCGGCATTGAAGCTCAACATCGTAATCATGCTGGTGTCGAGACCTTTAAAGCGGCTCAAAGGCAAACTAATTTCAGTCCATTCTTTATCAGCGGTGACAGTCGCTGTGACTGGAATAAAGCTGCCTTGCATGGTGAAGCCTACGGTATAGGTTTTGCCATCGCCGCGGATCTTAAACTTGAGCGTATTCGCCGCACTCAAATCCGCCGCCTGCATCGGTTGTGTCGATGGGAAGAAAGCAATCCCAGCCCATGGGAACGCAAAGCCTGGGTTGACTGTCGCTGCGACCTTGACCGCATTTTGCTGCAAGCCACTATCAGCAAACACCTTCAACTCAACGCTAGACTTACCACCCATCGGCGCATCGTTCGATGGCACCCAGCCAAAGCCAAACGGGCTCGCCAATTTTTCCGTCGAAAACAAACTAATGCGACCATCGGCTGGCAATCTAACTGCATTGTTCTTCACCGCACGTTCTTGCGCTACTTGCGCCGCCTTTTGTTGACGCAAAGGCGAAGCTGCCTCACCATCCTTCCACACTTCGACGATCTTACGTGTCGCCGTAATGTCGACGCTAGGATCGCCTTCAACCATCACCAAATCCGCTTTCATACCCTGTGCGATACGGCCACGATCTTTCAAGTGGAAGGCTTGTGCTGGCACCGAGGTCGCAGCCGCCAGAGCTTCACTAGGGCTGAGGCCCGCTTCAACCAAGAGCGCCAACTCGTGATGCAAACTGATACCGTATTGGGTGCCGCGATTTCCCGCATCAGTCCCGGCTAAGACCGGGATCTTCGCAGCGTGCATGGCTGCGGTTAATTTCTTCGGTGCAGTCAACCACGCTTGATTCTCTTGCTGACCATAGGGGTTCGTTAAAGGCAAGACTTGCGTCTTATTGAGCATGTTCGTGAGGCCAGCATCATTCAAAATGTCTTCGGCTTTAACGCCTGCCATGCTCTCTAAGACACTGAAGGTCGGGATCACAAAACTGCCATGTTGCTTCGCCAGTGCAATCAATTCCTTGCTTTGCGCATCGCTGATCGCGCTGCCGACATACAAGTGCACCAAACCATCGGCGCCTGCCTTCAAAGCGACTTTTGCATCTTCAAAGGTACCGATATGCACCACCGCCATTTTCTTACGAACGTGCGCCGCCTTGACCAAAGCTTCGACGGTCGCGCTATCTAAGGAATTGAATTTGTATCCAGCACCGCCATGTTCGATCACAATTTTAATGAAATGCGAACCTTCGGCAATGCGTTTATCAACCCACGCTTGAGCTTGTTCTGGTTTAGTGAGAGTTTCGATTTCCATACCGTATTCGGTACCATGACCACCTGGTGCGGTGGCCAATACACCAGCAGAAATCAGATCCGCATTGTGGGTATTGCTGCCGTTTGCCATACGCTTATTCATTTCTTGCATCAGCGGCACGGCAGTGAACATATCGATTTGCGTGGTCACGCCGTACAACAAGGGTAAATCTTGATCTTGATAAGCATGCACATGTGCATCAATCAAACCTGGCATCAAGGTGCGGCCTTTTCCATCGACCACTTTCATGTCAGCCTTAATTTGACCTTTGTAGTCGACATTCATAATCTTGCCTTGATCGATCAAGACGTTACGGGCCGCTAAGATTTTTTGTCCATCGAACACGCGGACTTGTTGAATAAGCGTAGAAGCATTTGCGTGGAAAGCAAAACCGAATGCTGCCAGTGTCAAACTGATTTGTGTGAGTTTCATAATGGTCTCCAAGAAAATGAATCACAATGGAGACAGTATGAATCGGGCGGGAAAAGAAAATTAGAGCAAATTGCCACCAGTTTCAGGTGACATTTGTCATATGACGACTTTATTCAAGATCGAGGCTATGGCGAACGCGTGCGCACATTTCACTCGGTGTTCGTGCGATCACGATCTCGGGAATGAAAAACTTTTCAGTCAAGCGTTGGTAATCTTCAAAACCATACGAGACCACTAAAGGATGCATGCCCGCTGTCAGTGCCGATTGATAATCTTTGTGTTCATCGCCGCAGGCAAAGCTGCGTGCAGGGTTAATCTGAAATTGTTCACGCGCCTGTTGAAAATACTTGGCTTTACTTTCGCGCATCGGCACATGGGCAAAGAGATCAAAGCTTCGTAGATCGATGCCGTGACGTGCAAACAACTGGGTCATCGTTTCTTGTGGATCCAAACTCACATTGCGTGTGACCAAACCGACCCGAATGTTTTTGTGCGCTAGAACTTGCTGCAGCAGATCCACCATGCCGGGATAGAGGCTGGCCTGTTCACGGTACACTTCGGTCAAGGTCGTCAAAACTTTTTGGCGACTCTTTTTGCCGAGTTGCTTCTTGATATTAAGAGGGAACTCTTTCAAACCACCGACGTACTTGAACAATTTGCGCCGTTTTTGAAAGGCTTCCAGTTCGCCGATATCCATGCCATGTGCGGCGAAGGTCGTTTCGATCGCATTGAAGGCATCGATGATGGTGCCATCAGCGTCGAATAAAATGAGTTTGTCGCGGTTTGGAAATGCGTGTGCCATGAGACGCAAGACTAGCCTAGATCCATGACAGCTTCATGACACCAAATTCATATCCACACCATCACGCAAAACGCGAACTTAGAAAACTACTTCGGCGCTTGGTCTTTGCTCTCGCTTTTCGCGGCATCCATCGAGGCCAAAGATGTCCATACCATCCATCCCAAAACACCGACCGCCGCCAACATCAAGAGCCACAACCACCAATTCTTAAAGCTCTGTGCTGCGACGGATGACGCTGACGTCGATGCAGCTACGCTTGCTATCGTGCTTGAAGCAGCAGTTGAGGCAGAAGTAGAAGCGGTAGCAGAAAATACCAAACGAGCACCTTGGCTGATTTGCGCTGCCTGACTGATCGACACTGCGTTGGTAGGCGGCATCAAGGCTGCGAGCGCCATCGCGGCGCCACGTTTCTCATCCCCACCCCATTCGATACGAAAGGGTTCAGCACCACGCGCTAAGAAAACCAATTGCCTTTCGATACTTCCGACTTCAAGCTGCGGAGGCGCTGTTCCCAAACTAGCCATATCAGCGGCGCCATTTCCAGCCACACGTAGACGTATTTTTTTGTAGGAAGCGCCGTTGCTCGAAATCGCATCGCTTTCGATCGTCTCGCCCTTGATTTGCAGGCGAAATAACTTCGCTTCATTCAGGAAATCTTCTTGTTCATAACTGCTGGCTGGGCTACGCTTTTGATGCCGCAAAACATAGAGAGGATTGAGGCTGTGCCGTAAATGATGACGCTCTGGCATATGCTGTTCGTAGACACCAAATAAGCTAACCTGTGCGATCACATTATTCGATTGAGGCCGTACGCGCACGCTATCGATGGGCAGGTTGGGCGGCAAGTCATATTCACACATCTTTGCCTCACAGCGGCTGGCACTGATAGGTGCAGTCCACAGTAATTTCCCTAAACTCCATTCTTGATATTGCGCATCGATTTTGGCATTCAGTAACTGCGGTACATTCTTTGCTTGATCCCAGCTCAAGCGCAAATACGGCTCACGCAGGCCTGGCAAAGCAAACTCCGTTTGTTCGAGGCGATCGTTCTGATGCTGTAACTGCACCAACTGGGCGTGAATTCCCCATGGACGCCAATGCTGCAAGTCGTCACTAGCCTCCACCGTAAAACCGGCAACACCAGAGTAAACCGGATCGACCTGTAAGCGCAATTGTACCAACTGCGCTTGTTGTCCTTGCGCTTTGGCGGCCCGTATCAATGCACTCGCATCGATAATCCATTTGTTCGAGTTATTGGAGGTCTTGGCATCCAAGGTGTTGGCTTGGGTGCTCCAACGTAAGCTACCGTCACTCGCTGCTTCTAAGGCAAATTGCCCCGTATTTTTTGCCTCAGACTCTGCCGTCCCTCGCGCCACTGGAAAAATCGGCACCGATTGGCTGAGTAGTTTCAAAGGCTGTTCCAACTGATGACTCTTGCCCAACCACGCATAACTCAAATATTCGCCTGCGGCATTGCGGACACGCACATCGCTCAGATGACTATCTTTCGCTGTCGCGTAGATCTCTAACGGCAAGGCCACGCTGTGGTAACTCGATTGAGCCTGTGCTGGTGCTGACTGAGGCAATTGAATCTGCGCTTGTCGAACTGGCGTGGAAGTCGCAGCGAAAGTCGTCGAACTCAATAGAAGACTAAGTCCAAGGCTCACTTGTAAGACTGGACTTGGTCCAGCATGGTGAAGGCTAGGCATCATATTCCCTCCTCACGTGCGGAAGCATTCGTTTCCTTTGCCTCCGCAGATTCTGTACTGTCTTCCCGCTTCACCGGTACCGGGGCGAAATAACCGACCACCAAGAAAGCGATGCCCACACCGATAAAGGAAATGATGCGATACAAGCCACCACGATCTGCCAATTCGATCAAGAATAACTTCGCCACCACGATCGCCAGCAAACTGACGCCCGCGATCCAAATCACACGTTGGGCCCGACGATTTCCTAGGATCATGAGGCTGACACCGGTAATCGCCCAAGTAATCGACACCGCCGCTTGCGCCAAACGTGAATCAAACATGGCTTGCGCATTCCATGCGATATCGGCGTAATGATGTACAGCGCGCAGGACACCGCAACTCAAGATCACGAAAGCGGTCGCTGCTAAAATAGACCAAACGACTCGCGATGGCAAAGCAATACTCGCATCCGATGGCAGCGCACGTCGCCACAAAAATAGCGCGAACGTACCCAATACGAGAGCCAGCTCCAATGGGTTCAATAAAGGGATGTAAGGCAAGGGACTCGCACTACCTGCAGATTCAAAGTTCATACCCCACATCAACCACAGCATCAAGCCCGCTACCGGTACCGCCGCATATTGTTGATAAAAATTCAGATGTGCCTTGACTGGCCAAGTCTTCCAAGTCGCGGCGCGGCTCATCGCGAACAAAGCCAGTGCAGGAATCAGAACTGTTACCAACAAGGCCCAAGCTTCCCCTAAATTCGGTATGCTCAAAATACGACCTCGCAGCTCCGTGGTGAGCAATAACAAAACTAACCAAGCGCCGATGACATGCTGCACACTGAGCAATTTATGCGGCAACTCATAGTAATTTTCTTGCTTGCGTAGACTGAAATAGAAAGCAGGTAAAGCCATGCTCCATGCCCACCAGCCGCCATTTTGTAGCGGCATAAACGGCGCCACTGAATAGAATGCGGCGGCAGCACTGCCCAACCACAGGAGAGGCAATTGCACCGCAGTGATCTTCGCTGCCTGCGGCCAGACACGCCAACGCGCGAGGACGATCAACATGCACATGCTCATGGCGACTAGCGCGATATCGGCGGCTGGCACAAGGGCTGCCAAAGCCTGACGTTTCAAGCTCAAATTCAATTCGAAGCTCCATGCCAATAACCACCACAGCAAACCCCAGGCGAGTGGAATCCATTGCATCAAAGTATGCTCACACCAAGGATTCAACCACGCCTGCCGACGTTCCGCGCGTCCTTCGGGCCTCGACAAAGCTTGAATCGCTAAGCGCATGCGCTGCGCTTCATGGCGCATACGATCGGCGCTCGCCAAAGCTGCAAGAGCGAGGCTGAGTTGCGTCGCAAAATTCCAATTCCAGAAAAGTTGGCTCGCTTCGCCTTGATGGCTTTGTAAGTAAATGACGGCTGACAGTCCCTGCAATGACAAAGCAAATACTGCCAATGGTGTTTGCGCCATATACAAAGCGCCGCACAATACAAGGAAGGCTGTCAGCGGCCACACCGCGGCGGCTTGATGTAAGTCCAACACAAATAGCATCGCCAAATGCAGCAAGGCGAAACCGCTGATCGAGGCGAGCGCATCGAAGCCGGTCCATGCGGGTGCACGTCCTTCCTGTTCGGCGGCACGTTTCACCAACATCATGCGGCGCCCTGCATTCCACAAAATACTCAGCGCAATGATCACGCCTGGTACGAGGCCACGCCAACCATCTTCCAGGAAGCCCTGTGCAGCGGGACTCGTATCGATATGGAAACCCAGTAAATAACTGATCACGGCGCCAACTTGAATGCTAGCGGCAATCGCGCGCCATTCTGGAATGTGGCGGCGCCGTCCGACTTCGCCGATCAAGACTGCAAACACCGCACTAGCGGCAGCAGCGAAGGCGGGAATCAGGAGCATCCATGGTAATAGTGTGTAGGCGAACAAACCCAACCACGGCAACACAGGCGCTATGTTCGCTTCCCACGTCGCCATCGAACTTGCCTCGCGACGACGGTGCAGGAACCACATGATCATGGCACTGCTACCAAGTAGGACGGGGCCTAATAGCGAACCGTGCAACAAGGGTGTCTGTGGTGTCGTGTCAAGCACCATCGCATTCAGTAATTTGTAGCTAGCCCCCACCATCACGAGATAAGCGAAAGCACGTGCGTAGGGACGATTCTGACGGCATCCTAACCAGAACATGCCCGCACCTTCAACAGCCCAGGCGGCGCTGGTCCAAGTGCCCTCTAAGCCCAAAGGTATCGCAAGAGTCGCAAAAATCGCCGCAACGATGACATAGGCTTCTGCCAGCAAAGCCATGCCCTGCTTTTGTTTCGAGAAAATCACGCGCCCCAACAGGAGGTAAAAAGCAGCAATCGCCAAAGCGGAGAAAGCTGCACCATATTCGGTATGTTTCACCAACAAATACTGCAAACCAAATGCCGTCAATGGATTGCCAAAGACCAAGGCACTGTCAACGCGTCCCACCAGTTGTAATCCGGTCAGAGGGGTGGCGGTACCGGCACTGTTTGCCGCTTGCAGGGCCGCGTCATGTTTGGCTTCGAGCAAAGTTCGGCGCGCGAACAAGACACCAATCACCGCGAACAAGACAAAGAAGAAGATCAAGAACGGTTGCACTAAGCCGTAATCGGCCGGGGTGTAGAATTTATTGGCCCACCCCACTGCCAAACTAAACGTGCCGACAAAGGCGATCAAATTCAGAATACGCCAAGCGTTGAACCACGCCACCAAGAAAATGCCAATATCTAGAACGGCTAAATACGTCATCAAGCCCATCGGACGATTAGCCCCGGTTGATGTCAGTACGGGCGACACAAATCCTTCCAGAGCTGCCACAATCGCTAACACTGGTGCTTTCTGTAGAACGGCGAGCGCTGCACTTAAAATCGAAATCACTAACAAAAAACTCAGGCCCACTTCGGGCGTAATCAAATGATGTACTTTGAGGGCCGACAGACCGGCTAAGTAAAAGACACCGATCGCCATCCCTTGCAGACTCAACCCATAATCGCGCCGCGACTCACGTAAGCGCCAGCCCAGAGCTAACAGGCCGACACCACTCAACAGCACACCCGCATAACGCGACTCGATCGGTACAGTCACGCGTTCCGCGGCATAACGGAGCAAGAAGGCAAAACCCAAGAACAAAATCAAAATACCGACTTTAACGAGCACGTTACCGCCATAGATGAAATCGGCGACTGGCTCCGGTAGGCGTTCACGCCAAGTTTTTTGCACTGGCGTCGGTGTCGGCGCCGGTAACTTACGTGGATGCACTGGTGCTGGAATGCTGGGGTCCGCTTCAGGAACGATAGTCTTCAATTCGGGCTCACTGCTGACAGCGACCGTTGCCAGTGCTTGATCTGAAGGAATACTGAGCGCGGCGCTTTTCTCATTCTCCAACTGGGGCACTTCCAACAACATCAAAGGTTCAGTCAGTGCTCGGCTGTCTGTTTCCGATGCGGTTTCCGATGCGTCTGAGGCGAGATCGATCTGCGTGCTCGCATTGGATTCTGCTGCGAGATCCAAAGGCATCAATGGATCTTGTGGAGCAAGCGGAGCGACTGGAGTAGCGGCAAAATTGACCTCACTTGGCTGCTGCGCCGCTGTCGTATCTTCAGCGGACTTCTGCGCAAGCTCGGTCTTAGAGCTACTTATAGCCGTCGTCACTGTTGGCTTGGCTTCGGCAGGCTGAGTACGCAACTTGCGCAGCTCTGCCTCTAGCCGCGCCAACTTGCCTTCCAGTCGCGCAACGTTCTCACGCAGCTCTCGCATGGCCGCTGCAGCCTGCTCATGCAAAAGCATATTCGCATCTTTGAGCTTACCGAGCTGACCGTCGAGGTGCACTTTCGCAAGCGCACCAAACACCAATCCAAAGAAAGCGTAGGCTAACGCTGAACCATTACTCGCAAGACCCAACGCAAGGCCAATTAAGGCTCCTATCCACCACATAGTATTCCCCGTGTTTCTGTTGACGACGTGAATTTGACCTGCACCAGCATCACATCATTGTTTGAACTCCGCCACCGCCATACTCAACGCTGGTATGGAGAACGTTTGTGCGGAGTAGGCGCACAGCCCATCCGCCAAAATCGACCGATGAACTGTAAGGAGATCAAGAAGAATTGACAAGAAAAAACCGACGAGTAGCGATTTTTGTAGCAAATTAGTAGAAGCCTATGCGACCTTATTTTCTATACGAGTGTAGTTCGGTTAGACTCTTGCCATAGCTTGGCACCGCCTCGGGCGACCATTCTGCCTCTCAAATTCGGTTCGTCCCACCCACTATCTCAAAGCCAGCATGCCATGAACGCCATCCTGCCGTTTCCCGAGTTACGCAGCGCACGCTTTGTTTTGCGGCAGATCTTACAGAGTGATTTGAACGCACTGTACGTTGGTTTATCAGATCCGCGCGTCAATCTTTATTATGGCATCGCCTATCACAGTGAAGCCGCCACGCAAGAACAACTGGATTGGTATCGCAGCTTAGAAAATGATGGTAACGGCGTCTGGTGGGCCATCTGCGCGGCACAGCGCCCGCAACAATTGATTGGTGCCTGCGGTATCTACGAGATCGACCATTACAACCGCAATGCCGATATCGGTTATTGGTTGAGTCCGCAGGTGTGGGGTCAAGGGGTCATGCAAGAATGTCTGAAGCTCATTTTTGAATATGCGTTTCGGCAACTGCAACTGCATAGGCTGGAAGCCGAAGTTGAAATCGATAATATCGCGAGTCGCAAGTTGCTCGAGAAACTCGGCTTTATGCATGAAGGCCGACGCCGTCAGGTCTCCTGGCGCGGTGAAAAATTTGTCGATCTCGACTACTTCGGTTTATTGCGGTCTACACCTTAGTGCGATTTCAATCCAGCGCTGCACGCACTTGAAATACATTGCCTTCTGGGTCTAGTACATCACAATAGCGGTAGGTCTTCGCTTGATGAATCGGGCTCCATATAACGCCGCCCAAGCCCTCCACCATATCACGCGTTTTCACCAGATCATGTACTCGGCAATAGAACTTAATCGCGGTCTCCTCGCGTGCCTGGGGCGGGATACTAATTTCGATCTCTTGCGCGTAGTTGCTTGGAATGTGATGTAGGGTCAATTCCATGTCAGAACTCTGCAAGACCATCAAGCCATGCTCCAAATCGGATTGTTCAGCATCGCGTTCTAAGTGCAAAACTTGTTGGTAAAAGTCTGCCAGAGTGGCGAGTTCTTTTGCATACAGTAGCACCCCCAGTGTGGGTGAAGCTGAAGTACTGACGGCACTTGCGGTGTTCGTTGGCCCTGAATACTCTTCACTTTCCGAAAGTCTTCCCACCCTTACAAAACAGGCGTAAGCGGCACTTGCCGCAAAGCGTAATTCCTCCCACACGGGATTTTTCTGGATCTCACTCAAGGGTGGCATAGTCTCTGGCAAGCACTTGCGCAAGGCATCCCACCGCAGCTGGTATTGTGCAATCGCTTGTCGCTCGGCCTCACTAAAGACTGGCGCAGTAAATTGCTGCTCCCAATCGGGTCCCACCCAATCGGCCCACTGTTCAACAATTTCAAGACTCACTTGGACTTGTGGTGCTTGTTCCTGATATTCGCGTTGTGCACGAAAAGACGAAGCTACTTCGAGATAATCAATGAGCTGATTACGGACTCGCTGCAAGAGAATCCGCTCACTCGGACGTGGCATGGAAGATGTCATAGGCTATCAGGAAATATGATGCTGCTAGATACTAGCTACTAGATTCTAACTACTAGCCACGAGCGCTCATTTGCCACCAGCAGCCCAGCTATTCACCAAATCTGCATGTTGCGGCGGCACATCGGAGATTTTCATACCTACACGGTATTCGACTCCGCTCAAAATACAATATAAAGCGGTCCCTTTGCAAACGACTTGGGTGCGTCGGGAGGCATCACGCCGATCGGGAATTTCGATCATCATTTGAAAGCTCACACGCTCTGGCACTATTTGTGGGCACAGAAACTGCACACCATTGGCAGAAAAATTCACAACTTTGATCGCGATAATCTTCCCGGGTGCGATTTGAATCGCACCCCGCCAAGTTACATTGATTCGCGGAGCAGATCGAGCGTCATTCATAATTTTTTTTATTCAAAAATGGATACAAGCCATCGCTTTGCACTCACATTCTCTATTTATTGCATTATGCCAAAAAAAAGGACTTCTTGTGTCCATGCCATCTCAAAATTCGAAGGCTTTGACAATCTTCTACACTTCCGGCCATCAACAGTAAAGATGCCATTCGATGATAATATCTTAAGCTACGGTGCTTTTATCTCTCCATCGCCTTACCAATCTACAGCCTCAAGATCATGTCCGATACAGAATATCTCAATCACATCGAAATCCGCGTACTTGGCTCACTTGCTGAAAAAGAAGCAACCACACCAGATAACTACCCGCTCTCTTTGAATAGTCTGGTCAGCGCTTGCAACCAATTGACCAGTCGCGAACCGGTATTAAGTCTCAGTGAGGGTGAGATCACCGAGGCGATCGACAGCTTAGTCCAGAAAAAACTCGTCGGCGTGATTCATCAAGCCGGTGCGCGTGTGGCCAAATACGAACATCGTATGCGGGTCAAATGGATGCTGGAACAGAATCGCCTCGCGGTGTTGACGATTTTGATGCTACGCGGTTGGCAAACAGCAGGAGAAATTCGTAGTCGCGTTGGTCGCCTACATGAATTCGCCTCGGTGACCGAAGTCGAAAACTGCCTCGACTATCTGATTGATAAATATCCGCCGATGGTGGCGCGTTTACCAATTGCGCCTGGCACCAAGGAGCCACGCTACGCACATCTACTCGCAGGAGACGAGGACAGTTTAGACCTCGGCGCCCTCGCCAGTAGCAGCAGCGGCGCTGCCGGCAAAGAACGCGGCAACGAACGTCTTAGTCAACTGGAACAAGAGGTGCAAGAACTGCGTCAACAAGTGCAAGAATTGAGTGCCCAACTTGCAGAATTTCGGAAACAGTTTGAGTGATGAGTAGATGATGGATGGTGGGTGAATGAAAGACCTCTCTTTCACGCGAGGTCCTCAAACAATACACGCTATCGTTTCGGGCGGCTCTTGAGATACTTAGACATCAAGGCCTCATAGAATGCATTACCACCCTGCGCGTAGCCTTCCTCGGTGAAATGCACATAATCAGGTCGGCCCAAGGGCGGATTGGATGCGACAAAACGCTGCATAGCGCAACGTCCACCCATCGCGGCTTCCCAATTCCAATACAAAGTATGTTCGCTGATGGCGATATCTTGTTGAATGTTTTGGACCGTACGCAAACCCGCTGGCAATCGATAACGACATCCGACATTCTCACCGGGCCCAGTCTTCTTGGCTGAATTTGGAGCGCCGATTATCAAGATAGCGGCTTCAGGAGCTGCAGCGCGTAACTGGCGTATGGTGTGCTGCAACTCTTGCTTGTACAAATCAAAATCAGGATTCGGGTCAAACGCTTCATTTGTTCCGTAAGCTAAGACGATCAAGCTTGGTCGACGCCATTGCAATTGTTCACGCACCGCCTCCGTCTGCCACCGCGCGATCACTCTTTGCGTCGCACCGACGATGCCGAGTGAATCGACTGTGACACCGGGCGTTAAAGTGTCGATGATGATGGCGCCTAATTCAGGCGGATTACTTTCAGCACGCAGCGTAAAACTATTCAAATCGAGTGCACTGCCCATGACGTAAGTCGCTTGCCATTGATTGGTCAGTGGCGCACTCAATTCGCGCACTTCGCCATCCGGAAAACTCAGTTTCCAACCTGCCGAACTTTCATCATTAAGGCGTCGCGTCCAAATCGTCACGCGCTGCAATCCAAACAAGGCTTGCTTGGGCACGATTTCAATCGACGATCCCGGCTCTGCTTGATTAGCGAATCCACCAAGCGGGAAATTTTCAGGATTCGTACGACTGATGCGCGTTTTCCAAGTACCGCTCATGCGCATCAAGACTTGCGCTGAACGTTGATTCTTAATGTAGCCCGGCGATAGCCAACCGATGCCGGCATTGCCAAAGCGTTTCTGCAATTGTTCACGATAAGCCTGGGTAAAATAATCACCACCGGTGTGTGAATCCCCGAGCTGCATGATGTGTACAACTTCGCTGCTTTCTTTACGTTCTAAGGCCGCCAATTGTCGCCATAAGCGCGCTGCATTCGGGTCGCCATAATCATGCAAAGCGGCATTGCCCGCCTGAACATTGCTGATGACGCATGAACTCAAGAGCGCCATCACCATCAGCTTTGCCGCCAAGCAATGAGGTCTACGAGATCCGCTCAACGACGACGTTGAGGATGCTATTACTGTGGTTGGTGTGCGAAGCGGCATTAGGGACTCACTTTATTCACGACAGGAAGTTCAAATTGTTTCAGAACCAAGTCGCGTAAGATGATTTGCCCATCTCTTGTGAAGTGAATTCCGTCTTCGGTGCGCACCACCACACTCTTGCCATTTTCTTTGGTGATCGTCTTGCGATATTCGTTCACATCATCACTCAAAGATTCACGGGTCGAGATAAAGCGCGACTCGCCTTCACCCAAGCCTTTGGCATACAAGCTATTAAGGATCTTCACGCCGCGATTGATCTTCTCACGTCCCATATTCGGCGCGCCCATCCAGATCACACGCACATGTTGTTGATGGGCGATTTGTACAATGCTTTGCACGCGTTCTAGATAATTGCTTTGCCAGCGTTCAGTACCAAAGCTTTCGTATTTGCCGCCCAAGATCATGTCCCAAGTATCGTTCGCGCCGAGGAATACCACCAACACCGAAATACGATCTTTCTCGAGCGATTTCTTAATCACGGCTGGCCAATCGTAATAGCCCGGATACGTTAAGCCCGTACTCTGACGGCTCAAGTCAATCGACTTCACATGCGCATTTTGCAAAGCTCGCACCACATGAGGCGCCACGCCCTGCATCATGGAATCACCAACCAACAGCACTTTATCTTGCTGATTCAAAACCATGCGACCGTCTTCATTCAAAGGAATAAATTGCGTCAATGGTGTTTCACTCGGTCCATCTTCACCCGCAGCGTTCTGCTTTGCTGGCGCCGTCGCGTTGGCTGCAGTTTGAGCACCTATTTGAGCTGACGATGCACTTGCCTCCGACGGCATCATGGTTGGAACTGCGCTTCCTTGATTCTTCTGCGCTAAGCGTGACGTATTACCCTTTTGAGTTGCCTTATCGCGTTGCGATTCGGAGTTTGATGCCTCGGGCAAGCCAAACAGCAAGACGTTAAAACTCTGTACCAAACGCTCTTTTAGCGGTTGCCGTACTTGCAATTGCTCCGTCAAATCACGATCAAGTTGTTTAGTCCATTTGGCGCCGCTCTGCCAGCTTGGATGGTCGACCGCATTCGACAAACCTAATTCTAAGTGACGCGTTTGTTGCCAGTATTGGTCTAAGGCGTCTTGGCGCAACCAAAACAATAGAGCCAGAGTCGCGGCCAGCACGCCCAAGGTTTGCCAATGCACGGAGCTTTGTTCAAGCGCAACTTCGACCACCGGCGGCTTAATCGGCACGACCTTGTTAATGCCCTTTTGATGAAGTTCAGGTTTCAATGCTCGTTCGCCTTGATCTTGATTGGCTGCATTGGGAATCGGGTGCTGCTGATGCGGCATGGCTCCGTTCGAAGTCTTGCGCGCATCTTTGTTGTGATGGCGCTGTTTCTTGGCGTGCTTTTGATTTTCGTATCCGTCTCGCATGTTGAACTCCTAGTACGAGTAGTACAAAAATGAAGGAACGCCCGAAGGTCCCAACAAGTGAATCAGCAGTGCCAAACTACATAAGAGTACGGGCTTGCTTAAGATCGGCAGCCGTTCCATCAAGCATAAACTGCGCGACTTCCAATTTTCGGCTTGGACGGACGCCACAAAAAACAGCAACATCAAGGCAGCCGCACCCAACACATCCATACTCATCGGGGCATCAAGACGGACAAAGCCACAGATAAATTGCAAGGCCTCTTGCCAGCCGTCAGCGCGGAAGAAAATCCATGCAAAGCAAACAAAGTGGAAAGTAATCACGGCGCTCAACCACCCTTTGGTTTGACGCCCCAACAATTTTTCTATGATGTTTTGTGCCACCATCCCCAGTCCATGCAGGGCGCCCCAAATGATGTATTTCAAACTCGCACCATGCCAAATCCCACTGATCACCATGGAACTCACAATAGTCACTTGTGTCATCCACCAGCCATTACGACTACCGCCCATAGGAATGTACACGTAGTCACGAATCCAGCTCGACAAAGATATATGCCAACGACGCCAAAATTCACGCAGATTAGCTGCTAAATAAGGATAGTTGAAATTATCTTTGAGCTGATAACCCAGCAACAGCGACATGGCGATGACTAGGTCAGAATAACCACTGAAATCAAAATAAATTTGGATCGCGAAAGCATAGGCACCCATCAATAATTCGGGCGCTTGATACGCATCGGGATTGGCAAACAGAGGGTTCACCCAAGTCTCAGAAATCCAAGTCGCCAGCCAAACTTTCTTGACCAATGCGGAGAGCAGTAGCCAAAAAATCAAATCCATGTGCAGCAATTTGCGTGGTGCTTTTTCTTCGATTTGCACCAAGAGATCGCTGGCACGGCAAATCGGGCCAGCAAACAGAGTGGGAAAGAAAGCGAGATATAGAGCGCTATCGAGCGCATTGGCAGGCTCACGCTCCCGACGAGCAATCGCGACCAGATAGGCAATCGCTTGGAAGGTGTAGAAAGAAATTCCGACGGGTAAAAGAATTTCGAGTGCGGGAATCGTCCACGCCAACTGGAAGTATTCCGCAGCCGCCAAAAAACCATCGCTGCAAAAGTCGTAATACTTGAAGACCGCTAAATTCAATACGGAGGCAAAGATACCAACACCGCACCACAGACGACGCCGTTCCGCTTGGACTTGCACCAGTTTGAACAGGCCCAGCATACACACCGTGTACACCGCCAAAATGGTACTGAAACGCCAATCTAAAGAAGCATAAATTCCATAGCTAGCGAGAAGGAGACTTATTTTTTGCCATTGGGGCCAAGGCTTCAAGCCCCAATACAGGAACAGAAAGACCAGGAAGGTCAGGGCAAACTCAGGCGACAGATAACTCATGCTCGATTCAACAGGACAAAGTACACACGTTGTACTGCAAGGTCTAGGGTTGCTTGGCTTCGATTTTTTCAGATCAAAGCGGCACCGTGGAGATGAAAAAACGCGCGCGGGTGGCATAGCGTTTTTTCATTTGTACTTTGCTACAAACGAAGAGCTGAACTTTGCAGGATTACCGAGCATTTTGCAAGATCAAAATGCTCGGAATGTCGCATGTTGATGCGCCTTTCGCGTTAGGGATACGATTCGCGCTCGCTTATTGATTGATGAATTGGCAAACGGCTTCTTGTACTTCAGGACGCGCCATCATGCCGGTATGAGGACCGTTCTTAACGACTAAAAGACGTTTATTCGACGCCGGGATCGCCTCGAACACTTTCTTACCCAAATCTGCACCAAACAAATCATCGTTCTCACCAACAATCACCAAGCTCTTATTCTGATAGCTCGAAACTGCCTTTTGGTTATTGATCAGTTGCGTGCTCGGTTCGTATTCAAAACGAACAAATGGGACCGCATACCAAGGCGTCTTGAAGTCGACCACGTCCGAAATAGTGGTTGCGGTAGCCTCGAGGATGACGCCATCGACCTGGCGATTCTGCATAATGTGGCCCGACATAAAGCTACCTAAGGACTGGCCATGCAGATAGAGCTTGCCCTTAGTCGCTTGACGGACCGCATCATAGATACGCAAGGCATCTTGCTGCAAGGTGGCGATACTGGGATCGCCTTGGGTGCGACCATAGCCACGATAATCATAACTGATGATATTCGGTGTACAGGCCGCTGTCTGGCGCGTCAAGTTCTTCAGACTTTCATCGGCATGCGATAAGTTGCCACCGAAATACAGTATGGTCGGACGAGCCTCACTGCCCCCATCGGCGACTAAGCGCAGCCCGTTCAAACTCAGACTTTCATCGACTTTGATACTCTGCTCTTGCACTTGCACACCGGCCTTCATCGTTTGCGCCGCTGCGCTTGTGAAGCTTTCTTTGGCCTTGTAACCAGTGAGACGATCAGGGCGAATAAAGTCTTTCTCTGTCACTTTCACGGTCATGCAGGCACTCAAAGAAGTAGCCAAGCTCAAGATCAAAGTCAAATTCAGTACTTTACGCATTCTGTTCTCCTGTGTTGGATGTTGAGTGATTGCTTACAGATGGTCTATTGCAAACCTCATGCCAGGGGCAAAATGCAGGGGAATCACCCAAAAAAGCGATCAGCGGAGGGGTTTTGGGGAACAAAACAGGTATCCGATTCGGAAATTGTCCGCTACCGAACGGTGGACTGTTCGGTAGCGGACAAACAAGATATTTGAGTAACTGAACTTGAAAATCAGATGCGAGCTTGAACTAGATATCAACCGGATCAATCTCCACGCCCCATTTGACGCGGGTTTTCCAACTACGCAACATCGAGATCCATTCTTTGAGGAAAGCTTGCAAAGCGGGACGTGAGTTCGATTCGATCAGCAATTGGGCTCTATCCATGTTGTGGACACGGGTCATGGTCATGGGGATAGGATCGTTAATCGTAATGCCGGGAAACTCCAAACAGCGGGCCGCTTCCTGCAAGAAGCCGATCGCGGTTTCTAAGTCGCGCGCCTCGGCACGCAATAAGGCTTGATAAATGAAGGGAGGCATCGCCGCTTGTTGGCGTTCTTCTAACAGGTCATCAGCGAAGCGGTGATAGTTATGTGCCATCAAGGCATGATACAAAGGATGATCGGGATAGCGGGTTTGAATCAACACTTCGCTGGCATTACCGCCTTCTTTCTGACCAGCGCGGCCTGCCCTGCCCGCCACCTGCATGAGTTGCGCAAATAAGCGCTCACTTGCACGGAAGTCCTGAGAAAATAATGCGCTGTCGGGGTTCAGTGCAGCGACCAAGGTCAAGTTTTTGAAGTCATGGCCCTTTGCCACCATTTGCGTGCCGATCAAAATATCGACCTCTCCGCGGTGCACGGTATCGAAAGCCGCCTCAGCGCTCCCTTTCAATTTGGTGGAATCAGCGTCGATGCGAAACACCCGCGCTTCCGGAAAAATGCCGTGCAAGGCTTCTTCCAAACGTTGGGTGCCTCGGCCTAGAGCTTGTAAGTCGATGTTGCCACAGGTCGGGCAATGACGTGGTATTCGTGTTTCTAATCCACAATGATGGCAACGGAGGCGCTTGTCAGGTTTGTGCATCACCATATGCGCCGTACAACGGGTGCAGTTGCTAATCCAACCACAAGCATCACAGTGCAGGACGGGCGCATAACCGCGCCGATTGAGGAATAGTAGTGATTGCTCACCCTTCTCTAAACGCAAGCGTACCGCGGAG
This sequence comes from Undibacterium cyanobacteriorum, assembly GCF_031326225.1. Lineage (GTDB taxonomy): Bacteria > Pseudomonadota > Gammaproteobacteria > Burkholderiales > Burkholderiaceae_D > Undibacterium > Undibacterium cyanobacteriorum. The sequence goes on from NZ_CP133720.1 coordinate 4,443,415, forward strand.
ATCAAACGCTGAGTCAAGCCTTCGGAGGGCTTCTCGCGCTCCGTATTAATGATCTTCACAATCGGTAAAACCGCATCTTTGACGGCACGCTCACGCAGTTCTAATTTGCGATAACGGCCTGCCTTGCTGTGTTGCCAAGTCTCTAAAGAGGGTGTGGCTGAGCCTAACACCACCGGAATGCCAAGCTGATGGGCACGCCATACTGCCAAGTCGCGCGCTGAATAACGCAAGCCTTCTTGCTGTTTGTAGGAAGGATCATGCTCTTCATCGATTACGATCAATTGCAGATGCGGCAAGGACGAAAGGATCGCCAGACGCGTGCCCAAAATAATCCGAGCTGCACCAGTGTGTGCTGCTAACCAATGGAGTAGGCGCTCACCTTCCGCCATCCCACTGTGCAAAGTCGCGATCTGAATTCCGGCAAAACGAGCCCGGAAATGGGCTTCAAGCTGTGGTGTCAGGTTGATCTCAGGCACCAAAATCAAGACCTGCGATTGGGCGTCCCGCTCCAAAATACGCGCCGTGGCTTGCAAATACACCTCGGTTTTCCCGCTGCCGGTGACGCCATGCAGTAAATACGGTGCGAAGCCAGTGGTCGGATTTGCGCCTGCGCCGGTGCCAATTACCTTACTGTTGGCAGCACCATTTCCAGAAATGGCATCGACCGCCGCCTGTTGTTCGCGGTTGAGGTCTTTGGCGCTGGGACTCAATGCACTCGCTTTAGCATCCACCTCAGCGTTGGATTGCAATGGCGCTTTTGCCAATTTCTTTAAATTGCGATCCAAAGATACCGGCTTCAAGGCGCGCAGATTTTTGGGTAGTGCCGGCACCATCACTTCGCCCAAGGGTCTTTGGTAGTAGTCGGCCGCAAAGCCACATAAGTCCATCCATGCTTGACTCAAGGGTGGACATTGATGACGAATCGCCAAGGCATCTTTCAACTTATCTGCAGCCACTTGGGTGGTGTCGGACACCGCGACGATCACACCCGCCAGCTCTTGCCGACCAAAGGGCACGATCGCAATTTGACCTGGAAGCGGACGCACGCCATCGACTTGCCAGCCATAATCAAATAGTCTGTCAAGAGGGGTATCGAGAGCAATAGTGAGGTAAATGCGTTCCACGAACTTAATGTAAGGCTTGAGATATTGCGCTAACTATCGGTTTTCTATGGTCTTTTTTTTCTATCCACAGCTTTTGTGGATAACTTTGTGGAAAAGCCTATCTTGACACTGCCAAAGCCTAGATTCTATGCGGGTTTCAATAGATTGCCCAATTGCGATGCAGAAAAAACACCCTTTAAAATCAACGGCTTACAAAAACAAATTTGAGGCAAAAAACATTTTTACTGAGAATTTTTTTGTCTGTGGTTTTTTGTGAATAAGTACCAGAAATCGATAGCTTTTTTGGTACTTATCCACCGCTCCATATCGCATTTTCCAGCGCATTTGCCTCGCCAGACCGCATGCCCATTCACTTTTGCACAGCAACACGATGGCGGTATGCGAAATTGCTGGGATTTCGGGTCAGGTACACTCGTTTAAAAAAGTCGATACAAGTCAAACAAGTGACGCTTTGTCCCACTTCCTTGCCGTGAAACTTGTTCGTTTGAGTCTGCGGGCGATGAGTCATTCCCGCCCGCATAGGCTGTTTAAGCTTGTTGACGCTGACGGCGGCTGACTTCATGCACCGTTTCCACCAAGACCGTCACAGCATCTGGCGAAGTGAACTGAGAAATGCCATGACCCAAATTAAACACATGGCCATGACCAGCACTTGGTTTGCCATAAGCTTCCAAAGTAGCTGTCACTTGCTGACGGATTTGCTCAGGTTCAGCAAACAAAACGGCTGGATCCAAGTTTCCTTGCAAGGCGACTTTATCACCCACGCGCGCACGCGCTTGACCCAAATTCACGGTCCAGTCGAGGCCCAAAGCATCGGCACCAATGTCGGCCATTTGCTCTAACCACAAACCGCCACCCTTAGTGAACACGATACATGGAATGCGTTGACCATCTTTCTCACGTTGCAATTGATTCACGATGTCTTGCATGTATTTGAGCGAGAAGCGTTGATAGGCGCCGTCGGCCAAGGCCCCGCCCCAGCTATCAAAAATCATGACGGCTTGAGCGCCCGCATCGATTTGCGCATTCAAATAAGTCGCGACCGCTTGCGCGTTCAAACTTAAAATACGCTCCAACAAATCAGGACGCTTGTACATCATCGCCTTGATGCCGTGGAACTCACGTGAGCCTTGGCCTTCCACCATATAGCAGGCCAAAGTCCAAGGACTTCCCGAGAAACCGATCAAAGGCACACGTCCGTTGAGGGTCTTACGAATCTGGGTCACGGCGTCATACACATATTGCAGGCTACCTTCTGGTGGCAATTCCAAAGCCATGGCGGCTTTTTCATCTTTCAAAGGACGTTCAAACTTCGGTCCCTCGCCTTCCTCAAAATACAAGCCCAAGCCCATCGCATCAGGCACAGTCAAGATGTCGGAGAACAAGATCGCGGCATCAAGCGCATAGCGATCTAATGGTTGTATCGTCACTTCGGTCGCGAAATCAGGATTCTTGGCCAAACTCATGAAAGAACCCGCACCTTTGCGTGTGGCGCGGTACTCAGGCAAATAGCGACCGGCTTGGCGCATCAACCACAAAGGTGTGTATTCAGTTTCTTGACGCAGCAAAGCGCGTAGGAAGGTGTCATTCTTGAGTGGAGCAAAAGAAGTCATGAAATGCTTTCGTAAGGCGAATTTTGTAATCCGCTATTATCCCCGAACTTGGGGTGGCTCGTATATGGCTTAGATCAATAGCGACTTGCTTGCTCTCTGCCTCACCCGAAATTAATCTCATGGACAAATGGGGTTGCTCAGAGGCGCTGAACAAAATGAGCAAAACTGATCATCTTTTAAATTGCTCAAATGCTATGATATGTTTTTTTCATTTTTGAATGTATCCATGAGCAACGAGACTGAATACAGCGAAGGTGGCAGCCCGATTTATCGTCATCCAGAGCGCAATGAATGGCAGACACCGCAAGCAGAACCAAGCGAAATCTGCCTAGAACAAATCTCTGAACACATCGAACGCCATCTTGGCCCGGTCAAAACCGTATTCCATGAATTAGTTTCAGACACCGTCCATATCGACGTGCATATCGTTTTGCCGACAGAGCAATCACCGTGGATACGTCTGGTGACCTCCGGTATGTCTGACCTCCCCATGCAAATTCCGGCAGAATCGGGCGCATCACGCTATGCGGAATTGATCATGACACTGCCGCCAGAGTGGGAATTGGAACAAGAGCAGTTTGAAGATGAAAATTGGTATTGGCCAATTCGCCTCATCAAAACTTTGGCGCGCCTTCCGCATCTGTATTCAACTTGGCTCGGTTTTGGACACACAGTACCTAACGGTGATCCAGCGCAGAACTATGCGCCCAATACGCAACTCAACGGTGCCATCATCCTGCCGTCCATCACCGTTCCGCAAGATTTCCATCGCCTAAGCATCAGCCCAGACAAGGAAATCGCATTTTTCTCGGTAGTGCCACTGTATGAAGAAGAAATGAATCTCAAACTGAAGAAAGGCACCGATCACTTGCTGGACCTGTTCGACCAACACGGCATGAGCGATGTGATCAATCCGCAGCGCAAAAACATCGCCAAGAAACGCTTTTTCTTTTTCTAATTTTTCGGGATTCGTTCTTCTCACTATGCATCCACACAATCCCTACGCGGCACCTGATAGCGAACTTGATGTGCTGCCTCAGCACTGCAGTCGCGATGGCAAATTCGCCCTGCTTCCCTCGGGTTGCGACCTCCCTGCGCGCTGCATCAAGTGCAATGCACCAGTCGCCATCGCACCCAAAAAGACGACGCTGTATTGGCATACACCATGGTTGTATTTGCTGATCCTGCTCAACATACTGATTTACATCATCGTTGGCTTGATCGCCCGCCGTACCCATGCCGTCACACCTTATTTGTGTGATCAACATCGACTGCGTCGACGCCGTCGCATGCAGCTCTGTTTTGGCGCTAGCCTCGCATGCATCGCCCTCACCTTCGTCGGCGATCACTTTCAATCAGGTGCTGTGTTTGGCCTGTCGATATTTGGTGCGCTCATCTTCTTTATCGTCGGCCTGTTTGTCTCGCGACGTCTGTATGCCAACAAGATCACAAAGGAATACACCCGCATTGGTGGCTGTGGCGAAGCCTTTTTAGCCTCCTTACGACAACAATAAAACCAGCACGAAAAACAAGATTCGCAAAAAGAACACAAAAATCTTCAAATTTTATGTAAAGGATGCTTGACAAAGATTTTTTTGACGCTAAAATGTCAAACATGCTTTACACAACAAGCACTGCAAAACCAAGCAAAGCTGATTGTTGAGAAAAGCCGCAATACCTAAGTAATACTTAAGTTATACCTAAGCAAAATCCAAGCAGCACAAGGAATTTTCCCAACGCTGCTTATTTTTTAAACTGATATGTCAAGCGTGCTTTACAAGTTAGAACAGCAGAACATCTAACCGAAAAGCGCAGCAAGTGCAGCACTAGCAAGGTGTCTTCAGACCCCCTGCTTTTTTTATCGCCTGACGTGTCAACTTTACTTTACATCGCTGTTTTTAAACGAACTTTTTGGAGACCATCATGAACAAAATTACGATCAATTCCACATCTTTGCGTGAACTCAATGGCGCCATCATTTTGGCTTCTTTGATGTGGTCACTAATGATGATACTGGGCGACGAAATCATCCACAGCTTCGGCCGCATGGCGTTTGGTTTATTGCCTATCGTGCCGGTCGCGATTTTTGGTACAGCCTTGATTCGCCACCTTAAACGTACGGGACATCCAGCGCAAAAAAACATGCCTAGCCATGTTGGAATCGCAACCGCACTGACTGTCATTTTTGTGACGCAATTGAGCAAATTGGAGGGCGCAGGTTTTGCCCAAATAAGTGCGATGGCAGCATATACCTGCTTCGTTATGGTCTTGTGTTTCTCAATCGGTGCGCGTCGCCTGTTGAGCAAATAAATTGCACAAGCCTTGTCACCAACAAACTTACAAACATTCTATCGCTATCACTTTAACTAGCACTTACCTAAGGAATATTGATCATGTCACTCGCTACTACTTTCAAACTTGCCTTCGCCTCTCTCGCAATTGCCACAGTCTTTGGTGCAACGCCATGTAGTACATTTGCCGCCCCTAGCAACCAAGCTGAAAGCACCAGCAATGCCAAGGTAGCACAAGAATTTCAAGTGGGCAGTCTGTACGTCGAAAAATACAGCAATCCAAACGCTAAGGGAGCTCCCGTCATTCTGATTCCTGGTTTGGCCAGTGGTGCGTATGTTTGGGACGAGACGGTTAAACAATTGCGTGACAATCACGAATTGTATGTAGTCACTTTGGCTGGCTTTAATGGTAAACCAAGCATTGCGGGCCCTAAATTGCCAAAGTTAAAAGCCTCACTTCTGGAATTGATTCAAACTCAAAAAATCGATAAACCCGTCCTCGTTGGACATAGTCTGGGTTCAGCCAGTTCGATTTGGTTTGCCTTAGAACATTCCAATTTAATTCGTGGAGTATTTGCAGTCGATGGCCTGCCTGTTTTCCCAGGTACACAAAACTTGGGTGCAGATCAACGTAAGGCAATGGCCGAAGGTGCGCGAGCCCAAATGGCGAGTCTCGATGCGGCTAGCTTCGGCGCACAACAGACTCAATACATGCGGGTTACAGGAGTGATAGACGAGAAATTGGCATTAAGCCTCGGTGTGCGCGCTGCTACGAGTGACCCCATTGCGACCGCTGACTACATGGCAGAATTGCTGTTACTTGATATGCGTCCAGACTTACACAAAATCACTGTACCAGTCGCCGTAGTTTCTCCGTTCAACGCACCAGATTTCGCCCGTGCTAATATGAATGAGGAAGGGAAAAACGCATACTACAAGAGCCTTGTGAATGGGATTCCCCAATTGAGCATGATTAGCATCACCAATGCACGACATTTTGTGATGTTGGATCAGCCTCAAGTATTTAATCAGAAGCTGCAAGAATTCCTGAAAAAGCTCTGATCACCTCTTACATCTGGCTCCTCTAACATGAGCAACTTATCCAATAAGTTGCTCTATTTTTTTGTCCTCGGTGTTCATGCACGAAAGATAGACCTGCATAAAAAACGAAGTCAGCTTACTTCCAATCCCGTAGCTTTATCTAAGATCTGTGCAACGAAAATGGACCGTGGCCAAGCACACCACCGCCAACACATGCCGACAAACAAATTCACAAGATTGTGCATGACACCCTGAGTAGTTTTTGGTATTCGCCGCAGTTAATCGTCGCCATCTATTACGAGGAAACTTAAGGGCGTTTAGAGGAGTTTCCCTTCCAAGGTGTACTCAGACGTTGGAGGGTCTTGTCGCGTTCCATCGCCGCAAAAGCTTGGCGGACTTGTCGCATAAATTCCGGCGACGAGGATTTACTGAAAGCGAAATACAGGGCATCATCACGTGGAATTTGCACCGTCTTTTCTACTTCATCTTCGCCCAAGCCGCACTCTTTCACAAACACTGCAATGCCGTCGGGATCAAAAGGAATAAGATCAACGCGCCCCACTTTGAATTTACGACAATTCGAAGTCATAGAAGGCGCGGTATCAACCTTGATGCCCAGACGGGCAAACGAAGGGAGGCTGGCATTACTCGCTTCATCACCGATCAAGTAGCGCTTGGCGTCATCCAAAGATTTCACCACCACATCGCCACGTCGTTTTAAGCGATACAACCACTCTTCACTGGTGGTGACCGGGCCGATCCAGTGATAGTGCGCTTCACGCTCTGGGATACGCGCTACGGTGAACAGCAAAACATTCGGTTCCATCTGCGCGGTCCGCAAAGCACGCGTCCACGGCAATACTTCGGTTTGCAACTGCATCTTCAAACGTTTTGCCAATTCACTAGCAACATCGACACTGAGCCCCTGAACCCGACCATCACGTACGAAGTTATAAGGATAGTTGACGTCACTCGTGACCGCACGCAAGATCGGCACCGACTCGGCCGCAAACACCGAGCGATCAGGGCTAACAAACATCCACAGCAGAAAAATCAAGCAGGCTCGTCTCACGCTACTCTGGGTTCCAAATGTATTGACTCGAATTCTAATGATGGCTACGAAGATTAATCCTTGCTAGCCTGAGAGCCTAGAGTAAAGGCTAGCGCCGCAAGACGCAAGCACAGCGCCTATCTCGTTATTTTTTTGCCTAAACTAACTAACACTGAATTGCGTTACGCCGCATGATTTTGTTGAAATTTACGGTGCTTCGTCCCATTGTTATTCCGCATTTTGATGCGAGCACCTACCATTACAACACTGATACGCCACCGACTTAGCTCCTTCGTCGCCATGAACAAATTTAACCGACTATTGAAACTACTCTCCATGTCATTTGCAATTGCTTTGTTTCTGAGCAGCGCGCTCAGCAGCACCCATGCACAAGACTTGCCACTCGCCCGTATCTATACAATCGGGCAACATCATGGGGACGAAGCCCCGGCAAAGTTCGATCAAGGCTGGCTCGGATTGATCGTTAAAAACGGTAAGGCAGAACTCAAATCAGTGCGCCCCCAAGTCAAAACTGTGTATGACCAAGTGCTCGATGATATCAACAACAAACAGTCTTACTCTGGCCGTGAAATCAGCGTCAAAGGTGATGCACCTTTACTCCTGATTCAAATGAATAGCCTCACTCCAGGAAAAGTCGAGATGGCGACTATCGAACAAATCGAAAACTCAGCGACTCTGACATTCCATCAACAAGACTACGTACTCGATCATGAATGCGTAAAACAAAAAGCGGGCACGAAACTCACCCCCTGCAAAATCATCCTGCAGCAAGGAAGCAATAAACAAGCGATTGAGGAAAATTTTCTTTACCCCGACGGTAACTTCACGAAATCGGTGCAAGTTGTGTGGGCCGGCGATCTCGATCGCGACGGCAAACTCGATTTGATCCTTCGCACCAACGGCGACAACAACTCAATCCTGATGGTTTACCTTTCATCAATGGCGAAAGGTCGACACATGCTCAAGAAAGTGGCCTCCTACGAAATCATCGGTTGTTAAAAAAGTCATCAAACGGCCGAAGCCAGTCGAAATTTGAGCTATGATGGCGCGCATTCATGGAGAGGAGCTTCTGATGGATTACGTGATTGTGAAATACCTGCATATGATCGGTATCTTGGTGCTGTTCGCCAGCCTCGTTCTTGAACACTCTCTACTACGCCCCGAGGTTTCTGCAGCGACGATAAAGAAATTAGCGATCGTCGATGGCATTTATGGTTTCTCTGCCTTGATCGTGATGCTTGCTGGCTTAATGCTGTGGTTTCAAGTTGGCAAAGGCAGCGCTTTCTATACGCCCAACCATATATTCCATCTCAAAGTCGGACTATTTGCCTTAGTCGGACTTGCTTCTATCTATCCAACCGCCTTCTTCCTAAAGCATCGCAAAACGCAAGCCGAATCAATCGCAATACCGAAGGCAATCATCATGATTGTGCGATGTGAAATGCTGGCAATACTAGTGCTTCCACTGTTCGCCGTCATGATGGCGCAAGGTCTTGGATTACCGCATTGAGCGCATCACATTACCCAAGAAAGACTATGCGAACCTCTCGCCTCGCTTCCCTGCTCAGCTGTTTCACCTTGGTGATGGCTACGAGTACAACATCCGCGCTTCACTTCGATAGTGGCGATGCCAACACGGCGACTCCACAATACGGATTTAAGGTGGTGGCAGCCTATCCGCATGATCGCAATGCGTTCACGCAAGGGCTCATTTTCCGGGACAATTTTTTGTACGAAAGTACCGGACGCTACGGCGCTTCGACCTTGCGCAAGATTGAGTTAGAAACGGGTAAAGTCCTATCGCAACGCAAGCTTCCCGATCAAATTTTTGGTGAAGGTATCGTCGACTTCGACAATGACTTAGTATGGCTAACGTGGACCTCTGGTTTTGGTGCGGTGTTCGATCTCAACACCTTTGCAGTCAAAAAACAATTCCAGTACACCGGCGAGGGTTGGGGGCTTACCCGAACCAAAGATGCCATCGTCATGAGCGATGGCACAGCCCAGCTGCGTTTTCTTGACCCCAATAGTTTGCAAGAAATACGTCGTATCAAAGTCAGCGATCACGGCAAACCCGTGACCCAGTTAAACGAACTCGAAATGGTAGAAGGTGAGATCTTCGCCAATATCTGGCAGACCGATTTCATTGCGCGCATCGATCCCGACACCGGCAAAGTGAAGGGCTGGATCAACCTCAAAGGTTTGCTGCCACAGTCTGAGATGAAGCCCGATACCGACGTCTTAAATGGCATTGCTTACGACCCCGTGAAGAAGCGCCTATTTGTCACTGGCAAGCTGTGGCCGAAAGTATTTGAGATTGAGATACAGCCTTCGACAAACTGAAATCGCCCTCCTGACCACCGAAGGCAAGCTGCAATAGTTTGCCCCGTTCGGATCAGCAAAAAAGCGACATCTCAGGCGGCAATAATTTTTGTATCGTGCTCGCATCGCTTACACTTTGGACTCGTTTTCTGACATACCGAAAGGACCCACACGATGAAAAAATTCTCCAAGCATTGGCATCTTCTATGTGGCCTGCTCGCCATTGGCCTATCACCAATCGCGAGTCACGCGGCGGATAATAAAAGCTGCCCTTACACCGAGGCCTATCTTTCAGAACAACTAGGTGTGACCGTAAAGGTCGTCACACAAATGCCAGGCTTGCTTGGCCCTGCATGTGAATACGCTGATGCCAAACGCAGCCTTAAGATTGCCGTCGACGCTGGTCGCAATCCGGCGCCATCGGCAGATGCATGGCGCAAGATGGCCAATCCGCCGGGCACAAAATGGAAGACGGTTGCGGGTGACGCCGACAAAGCTGTCCTACTGGAAGCAAGCCCCAATATGGAGCTGCACCCTTCTCTCAGTTATGAGCGCAAAGGATGGTTGGTACAAATCAATGTGATGGGTATTCAGGCGAATGAAGTATCCAAATGGAACGAGAAACTATTGAAACTCAAACGCCTTCCAGAATAAAGATGTAGCTTGTTCAGGGATTGGTGTTGGAAGTTGGACTGGCGAGCGCAATCCAGATTTCATTGCGACGTAAAAAAGGCAATGAGAACGGCGCGTTATAGCGTGAAAAAATGGGCTCGCCTTGTGCCACCAATCCAGCTTCTTTCATGCACTGCCGCAGGGCTGCGAGCTTTTCCTCATACAGCTCTTGTGACCAACTCCCGGAATACTTCAACACCGCATAAGTTTGAGCAGGCATTTCGCGCAGTTTTACTTTTGGGTTGAGTGGCTCAGGCAAGGTCTCCATCGTGAATTCACTCGGCATCACAAACTGAACCAAATAGCCACCCTCGACATTGGTTTGTGCCACTGGTGCCGTCATCTCAATCTTCACTGGCTTCGCGTTTTGTGCCGCCGTTTGCGACACCGGCGCAGTCATTTCCAACTTCTTGGCGCCCTTATTCTTGCCAAAGATATAGCCGCCAAGATATTCAAAGGCGGTATTCCCTGCTTTATCGGCGGGCCCCGGCACCAGCACTTCAGCCACTAAATAGGCATGGTACTTACGCACTTCAAACTGCGGATAGCGTTTGACGACATCGTACTTGGGTTCTTCAATCGCCCAAGCCGAACTCGAGACTAGCGAGAATCCCAATAGAGACAAGACGCCACTCAGGGATCGCCATAATGAGCTAGATAAAGAGCTAGACATAGTTTGACCTTTTCGGCTGATTTAACACGCACTAGGATACAGAAAAGTGCTCAGACGTGCCGGCAAACACTACGTCAAGTTACTGCTGCTGTGCTTTTTGTCCTACTTCTTCCGCACAATTTCTCATTCTTGTCTTATTCCTATCCACTTCATCAATCTATGCAAATGAAGCGGCAACTTTTCTAGACATTTCAGCTCTAAGCAGTGGCGCTCGTCCCCCTCGGTCGCAAAACTATCGAAAACTGAAAGGGAATTCACTCTATGAAAGTCGCAAAAAATACTATTTGTCTCTGGTTCAATGGTGATGCGGAACAAGCAGCACGTTTTTACGCCGACACCTTTCCCGATTCCTCAGTCGATGCGATTCATCTCGCGCCGGGCGACTTTCCTGCTGGGCAGGAAGGCCAGGTGATCACCGTACAATTTACCGTGATGAGCATCCCCTGCCTCGGACTCAACGGTGGCCCAGCCTTCACGCACGATGAAGCGTTTTCGTTTCAGGTAGCGACGGAAACCCAAGAAGAAACCGATCGCTATTGGAACGCGATTATCGATCATGGTGGCCAAGCCAGTGCTTGCGGTTGGTGCAAGGATAAGTGGGGCATTTCTTGGCAGATTACGCCAATCGCCCTCACTGAAGGGATCTGCGATCCTGATCGTGCGGCGGCCAAACGTGTCTTCAATGCCATGATGGAGATGAGCAAAATTGATATCGCTCGTATTGAAGCGGCACGCGCGGGACGCTAATGCGTCGCGGCGCGTCAGATAGCTGATCGCCATGTCATGAAAGAGTCAAGCAAAGTGATTCTCTTTCCTAGCATAACGGTATGACGCGCCCCCTTTCACGCAGCTTACTTTTTGATCCACTCACTGGTCAGCAAAATAGTGACGCTGGCGGGGTCCCAAATCGCACCTGCTTCTTTATCTCGCGTTAATGGCGGTACCACCGCTGGCTCACGAAGCATAAAGAGGCGATTGAAATTATCGAAACCACGCGACATGATGCCGGTTGGCGTATGCGGCAAATCAAAAGTGTGCCCCAATTCATGCAGACTTGCGCCCATGCCGGTGGCGCAATTGGCCCAGTATGCCATTCGGCCATTGCTATCGTCTGGGAAGAATTTTGTATCGATCGCTTGCGTATTCATGAATGCACTGTTCACCTGACTCAAGCTCGTTGGGCAAGTATGCAAATGCAATGAACCAAACACGCCGAGGTATCCACCGCCTAAGGCTGTGTGCCCCGTCACTTGGCCATCGATATAGCTAGAAAAACTCATGGTCACCATGTACTTCACATTGGCGTCGTAGGCATTGGCACGAATCGTGGCGGCGATCAGATCATACAATTCATTACCGGTCTTCTTGAGCAGCTCAGCCTTACTCAAAGGCAGGCGCAAAGTCTCGACCAATGGCGTGCCATCAGCATCCATCATCAAGTTATACGTCATATGCGATCGACCCGCTTTGTACATCATTTCAGCGGTCGCCGATTGCATCAGCCACGCCTGCACCTTCAGCTTTTGCTTTGCAATCTCCAAACCATTGTCAACGCCGGGTTCAGCTAAAAATCGCCCCTCCTCGTCGGCAGGAATCGCCACCATCATTTTGACTTTTTTGGGATTGGCGCTGGCTTGATAGTTCAAAGTAAAACGATTGCTTGTGGTGCCAGTGGTGATCGTCATTTCATTGACACCTGCACGCAAAAGGATCGGCAACTTAAAGACACCAGACACCACTTCTGCTTGATAACTTTGGCCATTCAAAGCCACTTGCACCGCGCTCAAATCAGGATTCGTGAGCCCGTACAAAATCGGCAACGGGTATGAAATCGTCTCATTATTCGTAAAATTATTGATCGCCAAACCGTTCACCAAAGTTGTGTTACCTGTAACGTTGGTAACCTCAGGTACTGCGGTCGTTACATTGGTGGGTGCATCGATACGGCCACCACCACATGCGGCTAATACTAGGCTCACCAACAAGCCGCACAAGCAAACGGCGTATCGGTGTTTTTGCTCTACCGTCACCGCTCCAACATGAGAGGATAGGTTTACCTCTCGATTCCAGATTGGATTCAATATCGCTTGCGGCGATGATTTAATTGCGCGCTGGGTTGATACTCGCATCTTCATCTTCATTTACCTTTTTCCTATGCCTTTGTTCAGACAAAAACCTTACTATCTACTACACTTGTAGTATCAATCAAAGATAATGCATTTGCAAGTTAAATTATTAAAATAGGTCGAAGGTTTATTGATTTTGGAGCTACAATCCGGCAAAAAATAAGCAGGATGTTCGACCGCCAACCAACAAATCTCGCCATTGAAAACCTGATGACGCCACACGATAAAATCCTCGTCGCCCTCTTGTTTTTTTGCACTAGCCTCGTGATGAGTAGTGCCTGTATCGCACAAGATAATTGCCTACGTAGCGAACCCGAACCCTACTTCGCTCATAAAGACAAGCGCAGCGCAAAAAACCAGCAGATCTCGCAACATCAGTTCACCTTGCTGGATGCGAGTAGCGCCATCGAAACTTTTGACTTAGCCGATGGCACGCACGTCAAGATTGAGCACACTGGATGCGAATACTTCGTCAATCACATCAGCATAAGTGCTGCATGGACCGCACGTCATACGCCGTCGCATCGAGAAATTCTGCAGCGCTTCAGTCAGCGGCTACGCCAATTGCATAAGCTGCATCCGAATACGCTGTTTGAAATCAGGCATGCGGCAGATCAGCTCGCTCGCTATCCTCACAAAGCAGCGAAAGTCACCTTCCCATCTGAACCAATCAGCTTGGATAAACCGAGTCATCAGGCAAAGTCTGGAGAAGCCATGGAATCGCCGCGCGCTTTTTTCACGATCGAGCAAATCACCTACCGAGCGAACGAAATTGCATTACGCTTAAGCCTCACCATTGGTCCACTTTAAAACGCCTATCTAAAACGTCTATCGATAGTGTTGATCGCCGCTGACAAGCGAAAGTCTTCTGTTAAGATAAGGTATCTTAAAAAAAGGAGTTGATCGTGTCGCTACTGATGAGTGTACTGCGCAATGCATTGCGAATGAAAAAGGAAACCGTACCGCTCAGCAAAGACGATCCGCTGGCACTGCACTACGAACAAGAACTCAATCGCCACAAGCAAATTGTGAATGAAGCTTTTCCAGGACCGGGCTATTACGAATGGCTGCAATGGTTTCATTTATTCGTTCAGCCAAAACTTTACTTAGAAATCGGCGTGGAATCCGGTAAAGCCTTAGCCAACGCACGTCCACCAACACTAGCGATTGGAGTTGATCCTGCTTTACGCATTAATCACGAATTTAGCGCCCGCACCAAACTGTTTCAACAGACCAGTGATAGCTTTTTTGCCGAGCCGCATTTGAAAGAAATTTTCGAAGACCAAAAACTCGACATGGCTTTCATTGACGGTCTTCACACTTTTGATCAAGCCTTGCAAGATTTCATCAACGTGGAAAAGCATGCGCATCGCGACACCGTGGTTTTGTTCCATGATGTTCTTCCGGTCATTCCTGAAACTGCTGATCGCGAGCGTCACACGATGTTCTGGATTGGTGACACATGGAAGGTCATGCTGATCCTGAAAAAGTATCGTCCAGATCTCAAACTATTTAACATCCCCACCGCAAGCAGCGGCCTCGGCGTCGCCGTTCATCTCGATCCCAACTCAACCATACTGGCAGAGAGGTATGAAGAGATTGTGGCAGAAGCCATGCAATTCGATCTGAACGATCACCTCGCTTCACTCAGAACCATCGTCACGACAGTAGACAATCAGTTCGACAAGGTGGCACAGCTTTTGAATGATTGAGGCGGTCACAACTCAATAATCAAACTCGCGCATCAAGGCGATAAAGGTTTTCAAAGTCGGATTGTGGTCCTTACGACGCCAAATACCGACCAAAGTCGACGCCGTCGGTAAAGGTATGAAACGCACGGCATGATTATGGTGATGAGAATAGGAGATCGGCATGATCGATATCCCAACCCCTTTCGCCACCAAACCCAACAACGTGACACCAAAATCTGACTCAACACGAATATGCGGTTGAAAACCAGCCTCTGCAAAAATCCCGCGCAACTGATTCGCATGCTCGCTCTTTCCGGTCAGAGACGGCAAAACAAATTCTTCCTCAGCCAATTTCGCTAGATCACTGAACTTTAATTGACGCCGCTTGGCATAAGGATGCTGCGCGGGCACAACCAAAGCGAAATGCTCGGTCATCAATTCCTCGGAGACCAAGTCTTTTGATTTCTCTGGTTCTCGAGTAAAAGCGATGTCGATTCGGTCGGCCAGGAGAAATGCATCGACATCTTCGGCGTCGACTTCCATCATCTGAATCGCTATATATGGATGGCCTTGATGCAGAGCGCGCAAGAGATCGGGTAAAACAGAAAAGGTAATCGAAGCTGGATGTCCAATGCGCAAAGTGCCACTCTCGCCAGCAGCAATCAGTTGCGCGCGCCGTGTCGCACTTTGATAGTCCAACATCAGCCTGCGATATTGATCACGCAAAAACTCACCAGCCGGCGTCAGTTTGACATTGCGCTTATCGCGCTCGAACAAACGCACGCCCAATTCTTCTTCCATGCTTTTAATATGACGACTAAGTGCCGACTGCGTGATAAAAACCTTTTCCGAAGTCTTCCAAAAATGCAGCTCATCGGCCAAGGTCAAAAAATATTGGATTTGTTGGAGATGCATCGCTCCCCCCTCTCACTATTACTATCACTACCAGCGTGCAGACGACGATTTAGGTCAAATTCTGTAATCGCAAAATTGCATTAATTAACTCGAATTTAGCATTTTTTTGCATTAAAGACGAGCGTACATTGCTGCTGTAGGTCATCGAAGACGATGACCTCAACAAATCTAAACAGATCCAGACAGATCTAAGAGGAACGATAGCTGAACCAAAGCGAAGAAAGACTTCGATATGCTCGACAAGTATTTAAACCAACTCGGTTGGGGCGGCGGCATTGTGTGTTTGCTGGCCTATGGACTCAACACACAAGGACTGCTGGCCAGTAACTCGCCCATTTTTCTTTGGATGAATCTGCTGGGCTGCTGCTGTCTGATCTATTACACCTATCGTAAACAAGCCTTCGCGAATACCGCACTCAATAGCGTCTATCTTCTGGTCACCATGGTTGCGCTCGGTCGCCAGTGGTGAAGAATGGAGACGACCTGCTAGTCGACAACACGACCAAGAAACGCGCCACTTTTTCTCAAATGACCTAAAGGAGCCAAGACCATGCTGACCTTCAAACGCTGCGATTCTAACGATAGCGACTTCCAAGCGCTCGTGAGAGAACTCGATCGTTACCTCGCTTTAATCGACGGGGAAGAACATGCGTTCTACGCGCAATACAATAAGACCGACTCGATCAAACACGTCGTCCTTGCTTACCTCGATGGCCGTGCGGTCGCTTGCGGCGCTTTCAAGCCCTATGGTGAGAAAGGTGTTGAAATCAAACGCATGTACGCCGCACCAGACCTGCGCGGACAAGGTCTCGCCAGCAAGATCCTCCAAGAACTAGAAAACTGGGCCGCCAGTCTTGGCTACCAATTGTGCGTGCTCGAAACAGGCAAACGCCAAGCCGATGCAGTACGTTTATACGAAAAGAATGGCTATCATGTGATCCCGAACTATGGGCAATATGTCGAAGCGCACAATAGCGTTTGCTATGAGAAAAGGATAGGATCTGATTCAGTCGAGCATGCAAATGTTAACGCTGGAGATATTCAAGATCTCACACCCGCTTAACATTGGATGTCACTGCCTAACACTACCTAGCACTGGCAAACAAGTACCAGAAAATCTCTTTTGATAGGTTTAGAGTTTGAAATAAACGATCTCACTTGGACCATTGAGAATCTCGATCCAATTCCAGTGTCAAACGGGAACAAAACACACTTCTGTTGTTGATTAAAACCTTAGCCGTTTTTGCGGCATTGCACGCATCCACATCATTGATAATTATTGGTACTCAAAATCGTTGAATCGGTACGTTCCACCCACTGGCAAAAACTCTTCTCGGGGTTGCTGCGGTAGTTATTGCATTCATAGCTGATGCCGGGGCAGGCTGCGTTATAAGACTTCGCTAAACCTTCCCAATTAGAGCCACGTTCGACTTTGGCGATTTGGTCGACTAAACCTTTGCATGCCGAAGGTACTCTTGAAGGATCAACTGGTTTGGAGTTTTTCTTTTGCGGCATTGGAGGAATCGGCGGCGCCGGTGGGATGGAGGGTGCCGATGCGATGGTCGGCAACAATGGTCGCAAGGTTTGGTCGAGATTATCGAGTTTAGAAGACGCATGTTGCGCCGCCACTGCGCGTGGATCAGGATTTTTTGAGTCTGCTTTATCTGCCGGTTTTTCTGCGACCTTTACGTTTATCTCCACCTTCTTACCCTTATTCGGTGCGGTAGTGCGATCACCGTAATGAACTTTGCCATTCTCATCGACCCATTTATAAACCTGTGCGGCGCTGCCGTACAAGGGACAGAAAACAAATGACAAAGTCAGCAGTGAATTCAAAAAAGTGCGATTGATGTTGGACGAACTCATGTAAAGAAACCGAAGTGTGGCAATTGATGATCTAAGATGCCTCGATGATGGATATGCACGCGGTATTCGAAGCGACCTCAGGAACTTCCGGCAATATGCCACAGAGCATAATGAAATGGCAATATTTTCACGATGGCATATGATCGTAATGGCAAGAGCTGGTACTCATCATCTATCGACTACTGCAGTACCTCAATCGGCAAAGGTCCATTCTTCAACACAGCATGATGAAAAACTTGGAGACTAAATTTCTCACCTAAACGCTGCCTCTCTTGATCACGCAATTGACGAAATTTCACCGCACCAAGTTTGTAGGTAATCGCTTGCGCCGGCCAGTTTCTGACACGCTTAATTTCGCGTTCGGCGAGTTCGGGAAGCATCGGTAATCTACTGAACCAGAAGGCTTTAGCTTGCTGATCACTCCAAGAGAAATGATTAATTCCGACATCTAAAATCACACGTATCGAACGGACCAAATTCCATTCCACTGCACCAAGTTCATCCGCATCGGTTTGATACAAACCTAGTTCGTGCCCATACTCCTCCACGTATGCGCCCCAACCTTCGATAAATGTCGAATAAAAACTATGGGGAATCGCCTTGGCACAAGCATCCTGGTTTTCGGTGTAGCGATTCTGAAAGTGATGACCCGGTGTACTTTCATGCAGCAACAACCAATCCAGGCTGCGGCGATCATAGTGCGACTTCGCTTTGTTGAAATAAAAAGCACCCTCTTCCGGAATGTAATAGCCGTCCACTGGAAAACTCATACCACGACTCGAGGCGCGTATCGCGGGTGGCCGCACCGCGTTCGGCAAAAAAAGTTTCCCCAAGTTTTGATACACGGTGGATTGCCGTTTCTCGTAATCGGCTTGGGGCGTCGTGCCATCTTCATACTGAAATACAGCGCTATTCAAATAGGCGGCGAACGCCGCATCCCGCCCTTCGTATCCCATATTCCTTTGCAAGCGACGATATTGATCGAGTGCTCGGTCGAGCTCGGCCGTACCCATCTTTACAAGGTCGTCAGGACTGATGTCTGAGCTCAACCATGCCTTGCTTAAGTACCGATACCACTCCTTACCCATGCTGCTGTGAGCTAAGCCTTGTTCGGACATCACTGCTTGCTGACCAAGTGCTTTATAGGCTTTCGTCAAAGCGATTTTGTCGCGCAACAAATTAGCTTCGAAATCGATGATCGCTAATTGCAAACGCTGACACTGATTGGCGTCCTGCAGAACACCGCTCGTCTCTAAATGCTGCCGATCCTGCTCCAGTTGTGCGACGAAACGTGCTTGGGCCTCTTGATTTTTCTCACGCAGAATTCTATCGATCTGCTGTTGATAAGCAAATGCGAGATCCCCGCCCAAACCAAGGCGCTGAAAATTCTTACTATAGTTTGCAATGTATTGGGCAACATTATTTGCCTTGCTCTGGCCCACTTCTGCCGAAACGGAAATCCGAGGCACACCAAGCATGGCACAAAATAAAGCAACGATAAGAATGCTGAGGCTTAAGTTTAATTTGAAAAATTTCATTCGTCTCACCGTGGACAGATATTTCAACTATGTAGTTGGGCACTCAACGCGCTCGCAAAATAGGTACTAGCAGACACCATGTCATCAGCATAGTTCCCCTCTAACGAACAATACAGCGCACTTTGTACCAGTTCACCACTAAACAAACTTCAAAAACAATAAACAGCTCCCTCGACCAGTTTCCCCGCCCTGCTCTCCAGCGACAGACAAGTTTACTAAACGACCTAAACTTCACACGATTTTCCGAAAGCGATTGGAGCGCAGAATCTTCTTTTGTATAAATGCTCCAGTGTACAAAAGCGAAATCCAAACATCAGAAGTGCGAAACAAAATTGTTTGGGATATCGCTGCCACTCTTCCCACTCCTTGGTGGACGCACTGAAAGTGTGGACAGATGCGAAAGGCCATCGCCTGTTCCTACAACGAAGAGAACTTTGTCACCTCGTGATAACCATCCACTTCCAAGAGCATAAGGAGACCAACATGAAGTTTCAGCAGCACCTTGCTTCACCCCAGAGACGCTACCGAGCGACCCCGATCGCCATTGCAGTGAGTACGGCGTTATTAACCCTTTCGAACGCGCATGCACAGTCGGACGACACCAAAAAAACTGCCGAGAGCAACGCGCCCGCCACCGTCGTAATCAGCGGCTATCGTTATTCGATTGAACAAAGCTTGGATCAAAAACGTAAAGCCAATGCCATCATCGATGTGGTGACAGCTGAAGATGTTGGTAAGTTCCCCGACAAAAACGTCGCCGATGCTTTGCAACGTGTACCGGGCGTGGTCGTCAATCGTGATGGTGGCGAAGGAAAGTATGTCAGCGTGCGTGGTTTATCCTCAGAACTCACGCTCACACAACTCAACGGCAACTACATCGCAACGGCTGAATCAAACGGCGACCCCACCCGCTCTTTCAACTACATGTTGATGCCATCGAATATGCTGGCGAGTGCGGAGCTGTTTAAATCTCCTGAAGCACGCCTCGATGAAGGTGGCATCGGTGGCACCGTGATCTTACGTACCCGTCGCCCATTAGAAGTCAAATCGAATAGTGGTTTTGTCTCGGCTGAAGGAACTTGGGCCGACACAACCAAGAAAACCGATGGGCAATTTTCCGGACAATACGCGTGGCATGACGACAGCAATCAATTCGGTGTTTTGCTCGGCTACACGCAACAACAACGTACCACCCGCACCATGGGCGCTAGTACGGAAAACTGGCAATGGTATGCCGACAATTACAAGACCAATCCAGCTGTCGACGTCAATGGTCAAGCGTCTGGTTTGAATTCACGTTGGTGGGGCCAATCAGGCTTCTACGATCAAAGCGGTAAGTACTACACCAACTTCATGATGCCGACCTCGGTCAACCTCGGCATCAAGAGTGAGGATCGTGAACGCAAGGGTGGGCAAATGACCCTGCAGTACAAGCCTCTCAAGAACTTAACATTCACGGCGAATTACTTCCGCTTCGATTTATCGCAAAATTCGCAAACAAATCTGCTCAAAGTACCTGAGTGGAATTTGGCACGTTACGACGGCGACGGTAACTGGCCGGGTGGACGTATGCTCGATAGCCTGAGCTTCGATCGCAGCGGCACCATTGTCACTGGCGCTAATTACAGCGCCCATCAAGGCAAGACTTATTATTGCAGCGGTGATGCAGCAGCGGCTGGTGGTGTGAAAAACACCGGTGGTTTCGGTCCGGATGACTGCACCATTCCAACTCCACAAATCACCGGCAGCTACAACCGCGAACGTGCTTTGTCGCAGACGGCAGACTTCGAGGCTGAATGGCATGGGCAGTCTTTGGATGCCAATTTCAAATTCGGCCATACCTGGGCAAGCGGCGGTCCCGAAATGCAATTCACGATGCCGATTAAGCCTCGCCTACAAAACGCCAACGGCAGCTGGACCTTGGGTAACTACGCGAGCTCCTGGAGTACGGTTGGCACGCCAAGTATGAGCTTCTCACCTGAGCTGATGGCAAACTTGCAGAAGGGTATAGGCGAGATCGATCTAGGTTCCACCTCATCGTCGTGGACCAAGAACGGCACACAACAAAAATACGCACAAGCCGATTTCACATGGCAGGCGGACAGTGATTGGCTTGAATCATTGCAGTTTGGTGGTAAGTTACGTGATGGCGGTACCCATCGTAGCACTGGCAATACCTACTGGGCCTGCAAAGGAAAAGACGCGAGCAATTACGATAATCGCTTCCAAGCCGGTTGCGATGCCAGCGCCAATAAATTCCAAGCGAGCTATCTGTATCCAAACTCCCTCGGAGATATCGCCGGTGGTTTTACAGCCAGCGCTTTCCCTGCCATCAATTACGCGGCCTACATCGATCACTTGAATCAAACGTATGGGACTATGCAAACCCGCAACGAGGACAATTTTGTCTATAACGTCAGCGAGAAAATCAGTGCGGCCTATTTGCAGGCCAACATCAAGACCACGCATTTGCGCGGTAATGTCGGTTTGCGCCTCGTCAAAACGAAACAACATGCCGACTCTACCGATCAAGTCGATTACTACAACGACTATTTTTACAATGGTAGCAACGGCACGCCTGCGCCATGCCGCGCGGGTGGCCTTCCAGCACTCGGTGCACCAGCGGGTTCGGGTTGCGTCAGTGGCTTCACGACCTTACCTGATAGCACGGCACATACCTCGTCGTTTGTGGTCAGTTCTTTAGATCGCAGCTACACCGATGTCCTACCAAGTATTAACCTCGCCTACGATTTATCGAATACTTTATTGCTGCGCGCAGCGGCCTCCAAAGTTGTGGCCCGTCCTAGTTACGGAGATATTGCCTTACCCGGCAACTTGTCTTACTACAGCCAAGAGTATGTGAACGATCGTCGTTTAATCGGTGGTGGTGATCAACAAGGTTGGTTTGGTTCCGGCAGTAATAAGGCCTTGGAACCCTACAAGGCCGCGCAATTTGATCTCGGCTTAGAATGGTATTTGCAACGTGGTTCTATCGTCGGCGCTGGTCTGTTCCGCAAAAACGTCAGCAACTTCTCGGTGCCAGTCGTGCTCACCGTGCCTTTGAATGTGGGCGGCAATGCGGTAACGGTGCAGAACTATTCCACTACCGCCGGTGGTCGCGATGCAGTATCACAAGGATTGGAATTGTATGCGCAACATACCTGGAATTCCGGTGTCGGTGTGCAAGCCAACTACACCTACAACCAAACCAATCAAGCAGCGATCACATTGGGTAATGGCAAAGTCATTGGTAAGTCACCGTTGGTCGGCAGTGCCCGCAATCAAGCCAACCTGACCGTGTTCTATAGCAATGATCAGTACTTAGTGCGCGCTTCCTACAATCGCCGTGGTGAAGTGGTTGGTGGTTTAGTCAACGGCCTCAATGTGTATCAAGAACCGTATAGTCAATTGGATTTGAATGCAGCGTACAACTTCAATCCACAACTGAGTTTGACCTTTGCCGTGCTTAACCTGACTAAGGCGGAATCTCGCTCGCATTTAGGCAACGACACCAAAGATCGCTTTTACTCAAGTGGCTATGCAGGTCGCGTCGCCTATGCGGGTTTGAATTATAAGTTTTAAGCCTCGATTCAATAATCACCTTGAAGACTGAGCTTTAAGCGAAAGGTAAATCGCATCTATAAACGAATTGACAGCAGCACTTCAAATGCTAAGAAGTGCTGCTGTTTTCCACTTTAAATATCACAACGCACTTGATGTGCATCTTCAACACTATCAGGAGAGGTTTGGAACCAGCGTCGTTTTGTAGAGCAGTGTCTTGAGATTTCTCCCCACAGGAAAAGCGTTCAGCCCCACCATCATGAACGCGATCACACAACATTGCGATACAAACTTCCCCCAAGCCCAGACTTCTCCTGCTAGTGCTGAACAAAGCAGCCAAACACTTCAAACAAAAAACGAGACACACGATGAATCAACGCATCAACAATATCACCATCGTCGGTGGCGGCAGCGCAGGTTGGATGGCCGCTGCAACGCTCGCCACTTACCTCGGCAAAGGCAGTTGTATTCGTTTAGTCGAGTCCGAGGAAATTGGCATCGTCGGTGTCGGCGAAGCCAGCGTGCCGCATATCCGGCAATTCAATGGCCAGTGGCTCGGTATCGATGAAATCGAATTTATTCGTCGCACCCAAGCCACCGCCAAACTCGGCATTCAGTTCAACAACTGGGGCAAAATCGGCGATAGCTATATTCATGGTTTTGGCGCGATTGGCCGCTCAATCGGGCCCCTGCCATTTCATCAATTTTGGTTGAAACTCTTTTTGGCGGGCCGCGCTGCGCCGATTGGTGACTATTCACCACAAACCGTGATGGCACCACGCCACAAATTCGTCCCACGCGACCGCAACGCAGCGCCCGATTCGCCGTTCGCTGACATCGCCTACGCCTATCATTTCGATGCCACTTTGTACGCGCGATTTTTGCGTGAACTGGCCGAGAGCCGTGGCGTACAACGCATCGAAGGCATGGTCGTCGAAGTCAAACAACACGAGCGTGACGGTGACATCGCCGCACTCGTACTCGACAATGGCACGCAAGTCGAAGGTGATTTCTTTATCGATTGCTCGGGGTTTCATGGCCTCCTGATTGAACAAACCCTCAAAACAGGTTACCACGATTGGAGCCATTGGCTACCTTGCGATCGCGCCCAGGCCGCGCCCAGTGAAAGCGTGACGCCACTCACGCCCTACACGCGCGCCACCGCACAAACGGCGGGCTGGCAGTGGCGCATACCGCTACAACATCGCATCGGCAATGGCTATGTGTATTCCAGTCAGTATCTCAGCGACGACGAAGCCTGTGCGACACTATTAAGCAACCTCGACGGTAAAGCGCTCGCCGAACCACGTCTACTGCGTTTCACTACTGGCATGCGCAAACAATTTTGGAATAAGAATGTGGTCGCCATTGGTTTAGCTGGCGGCTTTCTCGAACCTTTAGAATCGACCAGCATCTACCTCGCACAAACCGGCATCACGCGTTTGTTAAGCCTGTTTCCACAACAAGAGATCAACCCCGCCCTGCGCGAACGCTACAACGCCGACACCGCGTTTGAATACGAACGCGTGCGCGACTTTTTAATCCTGCACTACCACGCCACCCAACGCGACGACAGTCCCTTTTGGAACTACTGCCGCACCATGCCAATTCCCGATAGCCTACGCGATGCCATCGCTCTCTTCCGCACCGATGGCCGCTATTTCCGCAACGGCGAAGACTTCTTCGCTCTACCGAGTTGGGTTCAAGTCATGCTCGGCCAAGGCATCATCCCAAAAAGCTACCACCCCATCGTCGACGAAATGCCCGAGGAGAGATTGATTGATCAGGTCGAAGGCATGCGAAGCATGTTACTGCAGGCGACCGAGTCGATGCCGACCCATGCGGAATGGGTGGAGCGGTATTGGAAGGCTGGGTAAATGGCCCAGGCTTAGTAATCAACACTTAGGCAATAGAGCTGGCTTCAAGACGTATTATCCAATGCGATAAACCAGCCACTTCACGTGATTTTGGGGCTATCAAGCAATCGAAACAACGGCATTCGAAACGGTTTCGATTCTTATTTATTTTTTATTTAATTTCGAATAAAATCGCATTGGGTGCCCATTTATCGGAATGCGGCAGGGATAGCGAAGGTCGGGCCGCCTCGCACTTTCTGTCACTCATTCAAATGGAAAAGCTCTCAATAGCCTCTATGGTCGCGGGCTATCTCGCGACACTCTTCATATACTTCCTATCCTTCATTTCGTTCCTCCGTATAGTGCGGGATTATCTCGGTATTTGGATTTTATCGAGGAAAATCCAAGTCTCAATCGGTATATTCATTATCGGGTTCGAGATCAATCACGACTTTTTGCGTTCACCGAAACAAGAAGTGCTTGGATTGGAAATCGATACAGATTCATCATCGTTCATCAGTTCGCTGATTGAAATGATCTACCAACATTTGTGAACCACAAATCTGTTGTCGAAACGCGTGAACATTCGGAAAAATCAGATAACTAGTCGTTTTTCATAATTAATTTCAAGAGTCATTCACATGGAAACACATATCGAGCGCATTGAATTTTTGTTGCTTTTAGCGGCCGTGGTAGCGATGCTTGCACGTCGCTTTCGGTTCCCCTACACAGTCGGCTTGCTATTCGCTGGCATTGGTTTGACCCTACTGCCGATTTCCCCTGGGATTGAATTAACCAAAGAACTCATTTTCTCCGCACTGCTGCCACCACTTATCTTCGAAGCCGCGATCGCTTTGAAGTGGAGCGAACTGCGCAAGGTACTCCCGGTCGTTCTATTATTGGCGAGTGTGGGATTGATTTTGTCCGCGTTGGTGACGGCGGCGGGCATGTACTGGTTATTAGGCTGGCCACCAATTTCCGCAGCTATTTTTGGCGTGCTAATCGCAGCGACTGACCCTGTTTCTGTGATCGCAACGTTCAAGGAAGCGGGTGTAAAAGGAAAATTGCGGATCTTAGTGGAATCGGAGAGCCTCTTTAATGACGGCACTGCGGCAGTTTTATTTGGCTTAGTGTTAGCATTTGCTGCTGGCAATGCTCCGACTACTTTAGGACTGACTTTGAACGCACTGTCGGTTATCGGTGGTGGCGTCGCCTGTGGCGTGATCATCGCTTTTGTCACGCTATACCTCGCGGGAAAAACCCGCGATCATTTAGTCGAGTTAACACTTACGACCGTGGCCGCCTATAGTTCTTTCTTAGTTGCCGAACATTTCCATTGGTCGGGAGTGCTGGCGACACTCTGTGCAGGCCTCATTATTGGGAACCGTGGTCATCTCGGTGCAATCACCGAAAAAGGTCATGAATCAGTTGAGGCGTTTTGGGAGTTCGCAGCGTTTGTCGCCAACTCTCTCATTTTCATTTTGATCGGAGTCTACGAAGCGAAGCAATCATTCTCAGCGCTACTTATCCCTGCGGTCGTGGCGATTCTATTCGTACTCATAGGACGCGCTGTCGCCATCTACCCATTGGCCGCACTGATCAAGAACAGCGGCCAACGTATTTCGATGGCACATCAACATATCTTGGTCTGGGGCGGTTTAAGAGGAGCTTTAGCCTTGGCCCTCTCACTTGGTCTCCCGGAAAGCATCCCCTATCGCGCAGAAATTGTGACGATGGCCTTTGCGGTAGTAGCATTTTCTGTAGTTGTGCAAGGTCTCACAATGACGCCTCTTATGAGAAAACTGAATCTCATCGGGAATCCTGATTCATAGATTGGAATTTACAACGGACATTTGTCTTGTGGCTTATTCCTTAGAATCAGATTTAATCGATTCAATAGTCGGCTCAAAGACTCGATCATTTAGATCATTGGACACCCACCCAGAATATTTCTTCTTGAAGTGGATGCCTCTTCGATTGTCGATTCGTCATACTGGAGCAAATGTTGCTCCAACTAGAAATGATGGGAAATCCGAGATGCCTAAAAAAACATGGGAACAATTAGTCAAAGAGGCTTTCACAAAACCTTTCGATGAAAGATACAAGGAATTTACTCGAAAAGAAAAAATCGCATATTGGATATTTACCGGACTAATTTTTTCACTCGTACTATTAGCGTGGATAGATTAGACCAGACACCCAGTCAAAAAAGCAATAAAAATCAATATTAGTTCTTCCCATTAGCATCTGCAAAAAACAAAAGCGAGCCACAGCTCGCTTTCGTCTAACATAAAGCACTTCCAATTGAGTGCCTCTCCAAAATTTTCGTTTAACGCCACCCACATTCGTACGAATACGCTGTCGCTATTCGTACCTACTGTCAATCGGCTTTATCGGAGCTACGCGGGCTGCCGCTTCTTCACGAAGTACGTGCCAAAAGTTTTTCAACAAGATTACTTAACTCTACGCTTTCAGAACCTCCTGGTGCGCATTGTTTCAAATAGAGGCTTGCAACATACTTGACCTGATCCGGGAAAACTAGGTGGGTCAAGGCCAAGATGTTTTCAGAGAAAGGAAGAGGCACCTGCTTGTATTTGTCATCGTGATCAATCGTTGAATAGATACTTTTCAAATCGGTCAACTTATTCAAAAACGGCACAATTTTCTCGCTCGTTAAGGACTTAATGTCCGTCACGACTGCCTCCAATTCCACTTCGTTTTCTGCTCTAAATTCGCGATAGTCGCCGGTGAAAAAACGAACGAAAAATGGGAGTGAAGATTTTGAACAATCTTCACCAGTAACTTCCCCTAGGAGTTTGATAACTGCATCAATTGACAGTCGAAAATTGAAATAGATGTAGATCTCACCATAGCTCTTTTTCTCCAAGCCTATCCTGAAGTACTGCCTTCCATAAGAGACATCTCGATTGAATCTCAATTCTTTTTTCGACCAAACAAATCCCAAAGGCGTCAATATCGGCGTTAAGGCTTCGACGAGATTAGTCAGTACCCTAGCCTTGGTCAGTTGTTCTTCAGCTGCTTGAGTTTCTATCGCAGCGATAAATTCAGCCGCTTCAACGCTGTCCGGAAAGTAAACGACATCTGATTGTGGATCCACGACCTTTAAATTCAAAGGCGCAGCGAACGTCAGAATGTCGGCCATCACCTTCTCTTCGTTCCGATTAATGTTGAGCGCCGCGATCTTCTGGCCGAAGTTATGAATCAAGGGACCATCGCCCCATACACACTCATCTAATTCGTCATCATCAAAGGTGGAGATGCAGGGATATTTTTGCACTAGCTGTTGATACAGAGTACCCAATGCCTCACCGGGCCCCACTCGATGATGCGCCTCGACCTCGATCAACTGATCAATCAAATTGTTACGTTGCTGCGCATCACTCGGTAAAGCTGCGTCAATAATTTGAATAATGAAACTCATAGAATGACTGATGTTGGTTTATGGATAGATCGAGAAATTTGCCTTAGCCAGTAGCCAGCCGGTAGGTACGAATAGCGTCAGCGTATTCGTACGAATGCGGGCGATGCTAAACAACAATCGAAGAATGACAGATGTTGGATTATGGCTTATCAAGATTAGACCAGACACCCAGTCAAAAAAGCAATAAAAATCAATATTAGTTCTTCCCATTAGCATCTACAAAAAACAAAAGCGAGCCACAGCTCGCTTTCGTCCAACATAAAGCGCTTCCAATTGAGTCCCTCTCCAAAATTTTGAAAACCAATGGACATCCAATCCAAATAATACACAAAAAATAAGCGAGAACTCAGCTCGCTTTTATCACCATTTTTACACAAAACCACACCAACACCAACGATCTCAACACCTTAAGATTCTCACTCACCTAAAGTCGATCAACAATGCTCGTCGTTTGGACAAGCTCTCCTTTTTTATTTTGGAATCACGTAGTAGATAAGTGCAAGCGCACACAGCATCATGTGCAAACCGGCATCGCGACTCCAATCACACAACGTTTCTTTAAATGCTCAGCATAGGCACGTAAGTGCTCGACCTGTGCAATTGCTGTTCCACGCGTCATCGCTTTGGCGCGCGTCGCCTTGATAAACTCTTCTGGTGTAAAACCAAGACGATTCAAGATCGGTGGAACGCGTTGCGACATCGCATGCTTTTTATCGCTGCGTACGATGCGTGCTGCCCAATCGACGAGTTCGATGTAATCACGTGCGGTGCATGGTAGACCTTGGGCCGGTGCGACGCTGAGTGAATTGCCAAATGGGTGAAGTGGAATTTTGTTCGCCTTTGCGAGCGTTGAAGCTGCTGTTGATTTCTGCCGTTTTGCTCTGGGCTTTTTGAGATCTTGCAAGCGTTGTTGAATAGACGTGTAATCCGAATTCTCAGGCAAATCGGCAATGCCTGCACGTATCGGATTGAGATCAACATAGGCACAACAAGCGAGCAACCCTGCTTCATCTAAAATTGCTTGGCTCTTAAACCGCCCTTCCCAAAACCTGCCAGTGCATTGATCTTCTGCATTCGCGCGGCGTGCGATCGATTCATTCAAACAGCGCATAAACCAAGAGATATCGTAAAGCCGTGTGCGAAGTTGTTCGACCAACTCATCCGCAACCCGTTTTGTCGCGGCATCTTGATGTTTGCCTTGCATGAGCTGGTCAAGAATGTAGGGCAAATTAAACAAACGAGACCAGCGTCCTAGCACTTCAGTTTGACTCATCTGCTCCGCACGTTCACGATCGACATGCAGCACCACATGGTAATGGTTAGACATGACTGCATACGCGCACACCGACATCGTAAACACCTCAGAGAGCTCAGCCAAGCGCTCCACTACCCAGGCTTTCCGATGTGAGAAATCTCGCCCAGAGAAATGATCTTTCCCCCACAAGAAAGCACGACGAACACAGCGCCCTATGCAGTGATAATACGGTGTCGCCTCCAAAGAGACGTAACGACTACGCGCCATCGGCATCAGCCACCTCCTTCGTTTGAGAAGAAAAACAGTGGCTTTAGCTTAGGTTAATGATTATTAAATTGCAAGAGAATTTAATAATTTATTGCTTTTTGAAGTGGGTGTCTGCTGATTCTTGATCGTCGGTACCACGGCTCTGCTTTACTATCAACAACCGAGCTGAACTTGATCCACTGTCGTTCTCCGAAAACTTAGGCAAATAAACGAAATCGTTCTCCAAAGTGAAACCAAACGGTGCATCAAACTTCTTACTCTCCTTGAACTCAAAACCAACTTTTCTAAATTCTTCAATAACAGTGGAAAACAATTGTTCGAACTCAATCCCTTTAAATACAGTTTCCTTTGGAACGGGTTTCGCTTCCACACTTTGGATGATCAACAACATTCCTAATACGAAAAATAATCGTTTTGTATTCCGTCTGATTGCCTGAAAAGATAACTTGATCAATCGGAAAAAAGGCATTGTGAACTCCTATCTATTTGGATTGCGTCCTCGAGAGTGACTTCAGAAAAAAACATCTATGCTCGAATTCAAGGCGATTAGACCAGACATCCAATCAAAAAAGCAATAAGAATCGATACTAGTTCTTTCCATCAACCCACCTACAAAAAAAACAAAAGCGAGCCGAAGCTCGCTTTCATCTGGTTTGAAATACTTCGAAATGGGCGGCTTTGTGTTGTTATGGTAATGTCTTATTTCTTGAGACGGATGTCTTTTCAACTGCTTTCACAATCTTCAAACCAAACATCACAAATCAACACACAAACTGATGAGGAAAATTCCACTATGTTGGTGACCATTCCCGCTTTGCCCGCAGATCATACACCTAGCATACAAATACAATCCCCAGCACGTTCCGCAAGCAATATGGTGAACGGGAAGTTGATTGAAAAGAGTTTTAGTTTCTGCACTGATGTTGCCAGCGGCCCCGGGCGTGATAATCAACCCTATGCTGAGTCCGCTGACAATAGTTTTAGCCCGGTTCAGAGAGAGATTCAACGTCTTGTTGGCGATAAGCCGCCCTATGAATTAATTTCCAAATTAAAGAAATATTCCTCGAAAGTCATTACGCCACCTAAGCATGGAATTGTGGAATTGGACTATGCGCCAAGTCAGCACTGGGAATACAAACCTCAACGCGGGTACGAAGGACCAGACCAAGCTGAATTCTTGGTGGAAGTAAAAGGAAGAACATTTAAAGTTACAGTGAATTTTTGGTCCATGCTTCTCGTTCCAGATGGACGAAAAGATTTGATTTGTAAGACTCAGAAATTTGAATCACAACTCCATATCGCACCAGAGAGTTAGAACGCGCACACAATCGAAGAACCTCAAAGAAAGCCGAGGCTTTCTTCCCCTATCCCCCATAAAAACAGAAGCGAGCCGAAGCTCGCTTTCATATGGTTTCAAACACGTTGAATTTGGTGTCCTTCCAAAATCTTTGTTTAACAGCATTCACATTCGTACGAATACGCTGACGCTATTCGTACCTACCGTCCATCGGCTTTATCGGAGCTACGCGGGCTGAAGCTATTGGTACCTACCATCGATCGGCTTTATCGGAGCTAAAGCAAGACAAACCAATGGACATCCAAACCAAATAATACACAAAAAATAAGCGAGAACTCAGCTCGCTTTTATCACCATTTTTACACAAAACCACACCAACACCAACAATCTCAACACCTTAAGATTCTCACTCACCTAAAGTCGATCAACAATGCTCGTCGTTTGGACAAGCTCTCCTCTTTTATTTTGGATTCACGTTATAGATAAGTACAAGCGCACAGCATCATGTGGAAACCGGCATCGCAACGCCAACCACACAACGCTTCTTTAAATGCTCTGCATAGGCACGTAAGCGTTCTACCTGTGCGATTGCCGTACCACGGGTCATCGCTTTGGCCCGGATAGTCTTTGTAAATTCCTCTGGCGTAAAACCAAGGCGACTCAAGATCGGAGGAACTCGTTGCGACATCGCATGCTTTTTGTCACTGCGTACGATGCGCGCTGCCCAATCTACGAGTTCGATGTAATCTCGCGCAGTGCATGGTAGACCTTGGGCTGGTGCGACACTGAGTGAATTGCCAAAAGGATGGAGTGGGATTCTATTCGGCTTTGCAAGGGTTGAAGGTGCTGTTGATTTCTGCCGTTTTGCTCTGGGCTTTTTGAGATCTTGTAAGCGTTGTTGAATGGACGTGTAATCCGAATTCTCAGGCAAATCAGCGATACCCGCGCGTATCGGATTGAGGTCAACATAGGCGCAACAAGCGAGCAGTCCTGCTTCGTCTAAAATTGCTTGGCTCTTAAAACGCCCTTCCCAAAACCTGCCAGTACACTGATCTTCGACGTTCGCTCGTCTTGCGATCGATTCATTCAAACAGCGCATGAACCAAGAAATATCGTAAAGGCGAGCGCGTAATTGTTCGACCAACTCATCCGCAACGCGCCTTGTCGAGGTATCTTGATGTTTGCCTTGCATAAGCTGGTCAAGAATGTAGGGCAAATTAAACAAGCGAGACCAGCGTTGCAGCACTTCCTCTTGGCTTAACTTCTCCGCAGCTTCACGATCGACATGTAGCACCACGTGGTAATGGTTAGACATGACTGCATACGCGCACACCGACATCGCAAACACCTCTGAGAGTTCGGTCAAACGCTCGACCACCCAAGCTTTACGATGTGAAAAATCTTGCCCAGAGAAATGATCTTTACCCCACAAGAAAGCACGACGAACACAGCGCCCTATGCAGTGATAATACGGTGTTGCCTCTAAAGAGACATAACGACTTCGCGCCATCGGCATCAGCCACCTCCTTCGTTTTAAGAAGAATTGAGTGTGGCTTTAGCTTAGGCTAACGATTATTAAATTGCAAGATAATTTAATAATATATTGCTTTTTGAGATGGGTGTCCAATTGGTTAATAAAAATCAATATTAGTTCTTCCCATTAGCATCTACAAAAAACAAAAGCGAGCCACAGCTCGCTTTCGTCCAACATAAAGCACTTCCAATTAAGTGCCTCTCCAAAATTTTCGTTTGACAGCACTCACTCACATTCGTACGAATACGCTGACGCTATTCGTACCTACCGTCCATCGACTTTATGGGAGCTACGCGGGCTTCATATCCACCGCAATTGGTGTTATGCACCCAGACACCATGTTTACCCACATAGTATGTATGAAAGTCTTCAACTTCCAAATTGTGCACAGGAAGCTTGAAATAGGGATCTTCTAACTCATCATTGCGCACTGCGTCTATAGCAAAAACTTCAGTTGCGATTAGCTTGTTATTTAAGAAATCAGTCAATGCACCGCGATCCCTAACATCTTCCATGTGGCTTGGTAGCCAACCAATGCCCTCTTGGCTACTCAAATATATTGAACCGCATCCATTAACCTGGACCGATGCGCCGTCAACCAATTCAAAATATGGGCCATTTCCTCCGAATCCGTCAGGTAAACGGCTCGCTTCGGTCCAACCTTCATCGGTTACCCAAAATGGATGGTTTAAGGTTGAAATGATTGGGTAAAAGCGGTCTGGGTCATCACGCAGCGAATAGCCAACTCTCATCACAGTCGTCGGCTTATGCGCAAATGTCTTCACAACCCGTTTATACGCCTGCTCACCGCCATTCTCAGGTTTCGATAAAACCCAATCACCAACCTTGATTTGTTCAATTGGTACAAGACCTTCTTTGGTGTGCACCAAAGTGCCAGCGGCAAAACAAGCACCGTCTTCAATACAATTTCGTTTATCGCCAGCACCGTTTCCTACATCTGTACAAAACCTAAAGTCTCTCGCGATGTGTTTGCCATTGAATGTATCGTTTGAGGGTTGAGCTTGAGTACTTAGTTCAAACTCTCGATGTAGCGATAGATCCGTCACCAACATAATTCACTCTCTCACTTGTTTGGACGCTCATTAGAACAGACAACCAATCAAAATGGCAACAAAGTCCAAAACTAGTTCCACTCATCAACATCCACAAAAAAGCAAAAGCGAGCCGAAGCTCGCTTTCATCTGGTTTCAAGCACTCGAAACAACAGCAATTAAATCGGACACCCACCTCATTTGGGTCATTGGCGCCCATCCAAAATATTGCTTCTGGAAGTGGGTGTCTCTTCATTTCGCTTTATACAAAACAAGCTGGGGTAAATCCTTTTACGGCAGACTACGTGCCGCTGGAAAACCCAACATGGTGATCATTGGTGCGATGATGCGAAAACTCATTCACGTTGCTTTTGGCGTTCTCAGATCGGGAAAAAACTTTGATAAGACTTTGCATTCTGCTTGATTTGGATAACAGTATCTACCGTCCCTCGGCTTTATCGGAGCTACATCTGCTGTGCACCCATACTCCTTCCTCGCCAACGTAATATGTGTGATATTCATCCACTTCAAAGTTATACACAGTTCCAACATCGACATTTTGAAAACACCTAAAAACTCTGAGATTTCCGTACCTAAAAGTTTCCACTGTATCACCGGCGATATCCATCTCACCAACGAGTATCCAACCACGCCCCTTACACCAAATTAGGTGATTTGGTGTGACGAAAATAGTCTCCGTATTGCCTGATGCAAGATTCGCCACTACGACTTTACTGAGTGCCTGTTTTTCTTTTGCATATACTTGAGTGACTTTCCTATACGTATATTCGTTCAATTCTCTAATTCTATCTGGCGTGCGCTGATCCTCTGGGAAAGACAAAACCCAATCACCAACTTTGATTTTCTCAATGGGCACCAACCCTTCTTTGGTATGAACTAAGGTACCTGCAGCGAAGCATCCACCCGTTTCAAATCCACACCGACGTTTGTTAATTGGTTCCTTGTGTTTGTTCAACACTGCTTTGTACATTACTTGCTCCCTCCATCAATTATCATTGCCAGATTTTCCGCAGTGCCTCGTTTACATATTTCACGTAATAATTCACAGGAAACCCATTCCATCTACTTCAGCGGTTTCTCTTCAGCTTGCCCATGCGAAGTGTCGAGCGGCATGAAGTGACGATTAGAACAGACACACAATCAAAAAAGCAATAGAAATCGTTACTAGTTCTCGCCATCAACAACCACCCTAAAAAGCAAAAGCGAGCCGCAGCTCGCTTTCATCCTACCCTTCCAATTCGAAACCCCTCACCCACAAACCCGAACAAAATCCCGATACCACAGCGCACTATCCTTCGGTATCCTCTGCAGCGTTTCGTAGTCGACATAGTACAAACCAAAGCGGCGAAGGTAGCCTGAGTTCCATTCGAAATTGTCCATCAAGCTCCAATAGAAATAGCCTTGGATGTTGACGCCGGCGGCTTTGGCTTCTGCCACCGCGTTGAGGTGGGCGCGGACGAAGTTGATGCGGTTTTGGTCGTGGATGCGGCCTTGTTCGACTTTGTCGGGGAAGGCGACGCCGTTTTCTGTGATGTAGATTTCGGGCAGGCCGTGGGCTGCGTATTCGCGGTGGATGCCGATTAATAAATCACGTAGGCCTTGCGGATAAATCTCCCAGCCCATGTCGGTGAGGCCGAGTTTGGTTTCTGGTTTGCGTGGTGGATTTTCAGTGCTGACGTAGGCGCGGAAATAGTAATTCACGCCTAAAAAATCGAGCGGTTGATGAATGATGGCCATGTCTTCGGCTTCAACATGGAAGCGGCTGAGGTCCATGCGGTCGAGTGCGATTTGTGGATAATGGCCTTTGAAAATCGGGTCCATGAACCATTGCACGGAACGCGCGTATTCCCATGCGGCTTCGGCGATATCGGCGGCGCTATTGGTGGCGGGTTCGGCAGTCCATTGATTGAGCACGATACCGAGTTTGGCGCTGACATGTTGGTCGCGCATGGCAGACATCGCCAGACCATGCGACAACAATAAATGATGCGAGACTTGCAGCGCGGCGACGGTGTCGGTCACGCCCGGAGCGAATTGGCCATTGCCGTAGCCGAGATTGGCGGTGCACCACGGCTCGTTATGGGTGGCGATGGACACAGCGCGATCGCCGAAGCGACGTGCCACTTCCTTGGCGTAAGCCGCGAAATGATGCGCGGTATCTCGATTGAGCCAGCCGCCTTGGTCTTGCAAACCCTGTGGCAAATCCCAGTGATACAAGGTGATGTGCGCTTGAATCTGGCGCTTGGCGAGTTCGTCTAATAACTGACTATAGAACGCAAAGCCTGCTTCATTCCATGCACCATAGCCCAAGGGCTGCACGCGCGACCATGAGATAGAAAAGCGATAGGCATGCACATTGAGATCCGCGATGTGTTGCGCATCTTCAGCGTAGCGGTGGTAGTGATCGCAGGCGACATCGCCACTACTGTTATCCATAATTTTGCCTGGCGTGTGGCTGAAGGTATCCCAGATCGAAGGAGCACGGCCGCCCACTGCGGCGCCACCTTCGATTTGATATGCACTGGTTGCCACACCCCAGAAGAAAGGGCTCTCAAATTGTTTCGCTAAGGCGAGATCGCTTGCATTTATCATTGACTCACTCGCATCAATTTAACTATGGTTTGAATTGTTGGCTTGGTTGTACATCCCCGCATATTTCCAACCGAAGAACAGGATGTAGGCATAGCACACCACAGGGATGTAGAAGGACATCTGCAAACCGATTTGATCTGCCAAATAGCCTTGCGCGAATGGCACCAAGGCACCACCAACAATCGCCATACACAAAACGCCCGAACCTTGTCCTGTGAGCGCACCGAGTTTATGCAGTGCCATACTGAAGATGGTCGGGAACATAATCGAGTTACACAGACCCACCGCGATAATCGCCCACATCGCGAGGCTGCCGTGGCCGAA
This sequence comes from Undibacterium cyanobacteriorum, assembly GCF_031326225.1. Lineage (GTDB taxonomy): Bacteria > Pseudomonadota > Gammaproteobacteria > Burkholderiales > Burkholderiaceae_D > Undibacterium > Undibacterium cyanobacteriorum. The sequence goes on from NZ_CP133720.1 coordinate 4,479,560, forward strand.
GATCGCCGTCAAAATCAAGACAATGGAAGCGGCCGCGTTAAAGGCCAAGGCCTTACCAGGGCTAACGCTGCGCATCACCGCAAAACCGATGAAGCGACCAACCATAGCACCACCCCAGTAGTAACTGACGTAATGTGCGGCGTCGGCGGCACTGAGCGCCGCGATATTGGCTTCACCTAAAAAGTTGATTAAGAAACTGCCAATACTGACCTCGCCACCGACGTACAAGAAAATCCCGATTGCACCTAAGACTAAATGGCGCTGAGCAAAAATAGAGGTTGTCGCTTGCGCTGCGATGGCGCTGGAAGCCTCTGGTGCATCGCCATGCTCGATTTTTGGCAAACGAGCGAAGGCAAATAGGATCGCTAAGACCGCTAAGGCAGCGGCAAGCGCCAAGTAAGGGCCTTGCACGGTCGCAGCTTCTTTAGCGCGATGCGCGGCTTGTTCTGCTGCACTCATGGCGGCGATTTGATCAGCACCGAGCAAAGCACCAGACAAAATCAACATGCCACCCACAGCTGGGCCGATGGTAGTACCTAAAGAGTTGAATGCTTGCGTCAAAGTTAAACGGCTAGATGCGGTTTTCGCATCACCTAAAATCGTGACATAGGGGTTCGCTGCGACTTGCAAAATCGTGATGCCAGAAGCGAGTACGAAGAAGGCCAATAAGAACAAAGCATAACCACTGTTCGCTGCTGGATAAAACAGGGCACAACCGCTGGCAGCAATCAACAAACCAGTGACCGCACCACGTTGATATCCGATGCGCTTAATCAACATCCCAGCGGGCCAAGAAACGATGAAGTAAGCACCGAAGAAACAGAATTGCACCAACATCGCCTGCACATAACTCAAAGTGTAAATGGCCTTTAAATGCGGGATCAAGACATCATTGAGTGAAGTCAGCAAGCCCCACATAAAAAACAGGATGGTGACGATGACCAAAGGGCCTGTGGTCGATGTCGATGAACTGCTGGCTGAGTTGGCAGCCAAGTTGGGGTTGCTAGCGTCGACGCTAGTGTTGAAATTTGCCATGGGTCTCCTCCTGTGTTTTTTTGTGCTTGGTGCTTTTTTTGATGCAGTCATTCCTGCTGAGGCAGGAATCTAGAGTCTTTGGTTTTACGACGCGGGTTTCACCCGCCCTACAATTTCTTAATACTGCGTGTGTGACCATAAGGACGATTTTCAAGCCCATCTGAACCACCCTCACCCTAGCCCTCTCCCGCACGCGGGAGAGGGGATGTCCAAAGTATTCAGTCTTCAAGCCAGTTTGGACTACCCTAACTGCCACTAATTTGTGCTTCTCGTAGGGCGGGTGAAACCCGCGCTGCTTTGGTGCTCGGAGTCTGGCGGCGCGGGTTTCACCCGCCCTACAACTTCTTACACCCCGCTCCCACCCTCCCCTCGAAGGGAAGCTTCAAATCAATTCAAATCACTACACGCCACTGCGTCTGGATCCTTGGCTTTGCCCGCGACCAATTCGATCTCGGCCAGGCTCGCGCTAAAGGCGGCGGTGGTGCTCATAGCGAAGCCTGACTTGATTTTCTTAGGATCGAAACCTTTCGCCGTGAAACAGGCGAGTGGTAATTTGATGGTGCGGGCTGGGCCATTGAGCATGCCTTGCATGAGTTTGGTCACGTCGACCGAAGCTGCGCAGTTTTCGCCGCAATCCATAGTGACGGTGACTTTTCCTTGTGGCGCTTTGTGGACTTCGGCCACGAACTGCAAGACACCATTGTTCAAGACGCCTTGCGGCACCATGGTCGCGAACGGCGCTGTTGCTTCGATCTTGGCTGGTCCATTCCAGGTCACGACACGTGCTGGCAAGCCATTCGCTAAGGTTTTGCTCGTCACACCAATCGCACCACCCATTTCTTTGTCCGACAATTCTCTACCCAAGGTGAATTGACGGGTCGCGATAGTGGCGCGCATCGGAAAGTGCGTGCTGTCTTTCGCTGTGTTAATCGCCATGCGTGATTCATCGGCACAGCTGTTGCGGTTATCGAGTGGCAAGGCGCTTAAGGCATTCGCAGATGCGGCTTTCATGGCGTAGCTCAAACCATATCCGAGACCAAACAATTTCTCTGGATGATTCGCTTCCATCTTGGCGATCGGGCCACTCAAACATGCGGCATTCGGCCAACTGAAAGAGAGACGCCCTTTGAAGTCATGCGCCACTTTGCCTTTGGCGTCTTTGAACAAGACATCGGCCACACCTTTACCTTCTGTACCTGGCAACCAAGCTGCCACAAAGGCATCCGACAAATTCATCAAATCATTGGTGTAGAGAGCGCGACCAGCAACAAACACAGTCACAACGGGCTTACCTTTACCACTGACGGCTTTCAACACCGCCAAGTCTTCTGGATGACGTTGGCTATGACGCAAAGTTTGCGCGGCTGGAATATCACCGAAACCTTCGGCATACGGTGTTTCACCGATGACGGCAATCACCGCATCAAATTTGCTGACATCAACGCCTTCAGCGGTCGGGCTAAACTGGACATTGCTTGCGCCAAGCGCCTCGCGGAAGCCGGTCAACAAAGTATCGCCGTGGTAATCGGATTCTTTGTTTTCTGTACCTTGCCACGTGATCGACCAGCCACCGTTTTGATTGATCAAACTATCGGCACTCTTACCCACCACCAGTACTTTTTTATCGCGTGCCAACGGCAATACGCTCTGATTATTCTTCAGCAGCACCAAGGATTCACGCACGGCTTCGCGCGCCAAAGCCTTGGCTTGCATCGCATCTTGTTTGCCGGCGTATTTGCTATCGCCAGGTTTCGTGGTGAACATTCCAGCACGCAGTTTGACGCGCAAGATACGGCTTACCGCATCATCAATCCGCGCCAGCGGAATCTGGCCGCCTTCCACCTGAGCGATGGTGTTCTTGATGAAGTTCTTCCAGTTGTCTGGCACCATGATCATGTCGACCCCGGCGTTAATCGCTTGCGGGCAGCTATCGTTGGCGCAACCAGCCACTTCGGCGATGCCATCCCAATCTGAGATCACGAAACCATCGAAGCCCATTTTGTCTTTGAGGGCATCGGTCAACAAGGCTTTGCTACCGTGCATCTTGCCGTAGTTGATGCCGCTGACGGGATCATGCCAACTGTTATACGAGGCCATCACAGTTTGTGCACCCGCTTCAAACGCACTGTAGTAACCCAGCGCTTGGCTATTGATCATTTCGTTCAAGCTGGACTTGTTCACCCCACGATCCACGCCCGCATCGGTACCGCCGTCACCAATAAAATGTTTAGCGGTAGCGATCACATTGGCGTCATCTTTGAACTTGCCTTGCAAACCTTTGACATACAGACCTGCGTAATCGCGCACTTGTTTGCCGTCTTCTGAGAAGCTTTCATAAGCGCGGCCCCAACGTGCGTCTTTACCAACTGCGACAGTAGGTGCAAAAACCCAATTGATGCCGGTAGCGCGCACGGCACGACCGACTTCGACGGCAATCTTGCTGATCAATTGCGGATTATGCGCAGCACCGAGACCAATGTTATGCGGGAACAAGGTCGCGCCGACCACATTGCTATTCCCATGAATCGCATCAATACCCCACACCACCGGCACTTTGGTTTTCATGTCGGTCGACATCGAGGCATCGTAGTAGGCGGTAGACAGCGCCAACCAATCTGCGGCAGTCGCATACTTGTTCATCTTCGGCCAGCTACCACCGCCATTTAGCACAGAACCGAGGTAATACTGTTTGACTTCTTCAGGTGTGACAAATTTAATTTCCGCCTGCGTCATCTGCCCGACTTTTTGTGCCAAGCTCATCGAAGAAACGATCTCCTTGATCTTCTTCTCCATCGCCGCATCTTTGCTGATCGCACTTTTGATCTTAGGCCAATCTTTCAATTCTGGCGCAGTAGCTGCGTTCACAGATGCAGCTTGTAAGCTGAGTCCAGCAATCACACTGGCAACGGCAAGTTGTAGGGTTTTGTTTTTCATCTTTCTGTCTCTTCCTTCTTCATCTCAGATGGTTTGCACTTAGTTTGTACTTAGCATGCAGGTAGTCTACGAATATCGAAACCGCGAATATAAAAATGCTAAAGCTCTGCAACAGCAAAGCAGCGACGCCTCTTGAGCGTAAGGCAAAGTTTCAGAGAGATGGCGAGGCGTTTTTCACCAAATTGGAAACGTTACCAATTTAGGATGCATAATGCTGCTTGTGATTTTCTTTGTCAATAAAAAATTCGGAAATTTGTGAGTTTTTGCTGGGATAGTGGGGGGATGGGGGCGAATGAGGTGGATGCTTATGGTTGGAGGACGTTGGGTTTCGGCCGCCTCGAATAGCGGATGGTTAGGAATTTGCGGTTAGTAGGTCGGGGGTGGCCCGACAGCCACTCACTTTTCTTGCTTCGCCAAGAAAAGTAAGCAAAAGAAGGCGACGCAGGCGCAGCTGCCCTTCGGGTTCCCAATTGGGCAAGCGAAAAATGGGGCGACGCAGAAACTCGCTTCGCTCAAACATCTGCGCCGCTTGATCCCATTTTGCGCTCACCCAATTGGCATCTGCACATGCGGTAACAACAAAACATACATACTCAACCGCCGCCTAGATTTCCGACGACAGTGGTATTCCACTGATGCTCCTTCCCTTTCAAGGGGAAGGTTGGGATGGGGATGGGTTGCTTTTGCAGTTGACTTTGAAGTTAATCCACTTCTGACACTGCCAATTGTGTGGGACAGAAATGGGAAAAAGAGAGTCAGATGTCTGAGCGAAGCGAGTTTCTGACTCTCCCCATTTTTGTCCCGCACAATTGGGAAGCCGAAGGCCAGTGGCAGCGTGGTCGCCTTTCTTTGCTTACTTTCTTTGGCGAAGCAAAGAAAGTGAGTGGCCGCCGGGCCACTCACGGCCAGCGAAAGATGTTGGGTTCCTGCCTGCGCAGGAACGACACGGTCTCAAACTCGTAGGTTGGGCTGAAAAGCCCAACGCCTCGCCTTCTCTTAACGCGCAACGTTGGGCTTCGCTTTGCTCAACCCAACCTACGGGTTCGAGCAAATTGCTGAGTATTACGTTTGAAGACGGGGCCCCAAAAAGGAACCGGGACGGCACCATCATCGCGAAATGATAGCCACCGTCCCATCCCTATCCTTCCTTCTCCCCCCCGGGAAAAGTGAGGCCCTACAAAACTGTGCTTTGACTGGGTCTGAGACAGACGTCTACGACAAACGCCTGATCGCGCCTAGTTTGGCGCCTGCAAAAAGTCTCGATACCACAGAGCGCTGATTTTAAGCGTTCTTTGCTGCGTTTCAAAGTCAATATACACCAAACCGAAGCGGCGAAGATAGCCCTCGGCCCACTCAAAGTTGTCAATCAGACTCCACGCAAAGTAGCCGCGCACATCGACGCCGGCTTGTCGGGCTTCTTGGAGTGCGGCCAAATGGCGGATGAAATAGTCACGTCTTTGCGTATCAACAACCGAGCCATCGTCTTCGAGCCGGTCTTCGTAACTGGCACCATTTTCGGTCACATACATGGGCGGCACAGGGTAATCTTGCTTGAGACGTTTGAGCAAAGTCACCAAACCATGCGGCGCGACTTCCCAACCAAAAGCAGTGCGCTCCAGTGTGGGATCATGAGTCAAGGACGTCGCCAGCGGAGGATTATGTGGCGCGTCTTGAATGACTTCAGGGAAGTAGTAATTCACTCCCAAGAAATCAAGGGGCACAGCGATGGCTTGCAAATCACCATCGTGCATCTGCGGTGCGGCAGCGCCAACCAAGTCCCAAATGTCTTGCGGATAGCCACGACCATGCAAGGGATCGAGGAACCACCGATTGCGCAGACCATCATGACGTCGTGTCGCGGCAATATCTTCTGGTTTGTCGCTGGCTGGTCGCAGTGGATGCAAACTCAAAGCAATACCGACTTTGGCATCGGCGACATTGCGACGCAAGAGCGGCACGGTCAAACCATGCGACAACAAAACATGATGGCACACCTGCAGCGCTGCTTTGAAATCACGCTTACCGGGCGCATGCATGCCGTCCCAGTTGCCATGCATCGCGGTGCACCAAGGCTCGTTATGCGTGATCCAATGTTTAATCCGATCACCTAAGCGACGACTGATCACATCAGCGAAGTGCAGATAGGCTTGGACGGTGGCACGGTTCTCCCAGCCACCTTGATCTTGCAAGTACTGCGGCAAATCCCAGTGATACAAGGTCGCCCAAGGCTGCAAGCCTCGCGCCAGCATGCCGTCGACTAAGTCAGAGTAGAATTGCAGACCTACTTCATTCACGGTGCCATTGATATCACTGATGACACGCGGCCACGAGATCGAAAAGCGGTAAGCATTCAGCCCCAAGCTTTGGGCGATATCGAGGTCCTCTTGCCAGCGATAATAATGATCACAGGCTACCCGAGCATCGCTGCCATCGCGAATCTTTCCCGCCGTCGCTGCGAAACTATCCCAGATCGATGGTACTCGCCCATCGGTGTCGGCTGCACCTTCAATTTGAAATGAAGAGGTCGAACAGCCCCACAGAAAATCGGTAGGAAAATCAATACGTCGCAGTTCAGGTAGTCGTTTGGAATCGTCCATAATTTTTCTTCGCTTGATACAACTTAGGGTTACAACTCGGTTTAAGAACTTAGCTCGCTCAATCAGTTAAAAGGCTTGGGCGTATTGCTCGCGTTCATCCAATTCATGACCGCTTGTTGGGGTTCATAATTCACCGTGCCAAACTGTTTGAATAGGGCTTCAATCTCGGCCATGCTGGCGGTGTTAAAGTCGAGTGCTGGCACCTTACTATCTGGCGCATTGGTGACGAGGCCCCAAGTGCCATTGCCTTGACCACCCGCATTGGTAATCAGCTTGTAAGACCACGCACTTGCGGCCCACCCATAACTGGCATACACATCGTAAGTCGTGCGTGTCACTTGGCCACCTGCATCAGCACCCATCGCCGCCCAAGGTTGGAACTCGCCAACCAAGAACGCCGTGTTCAGATTTTTTAAACGGGCATTCCATTCACACACGCCGCCATTGCCGGACGTCCCGCAGTACAGCCACTCTTTGTGCACTGGCAAACCCGGTTGTCCCCAACCAAAAAAGCCAGGATAGAAATGCATTTCAAAGGCCACGTTTTTCATCCCTGCCTGCGCTGGATTACCATAAGCGTTAATGCCTGCCGCATGGCCCGGCAAGATCACGACATGTTTGCTATCGACGCTTCTCACCGCGTCATACAGCGTTTTCACTACGCGTGCCATTTCGGTTTCGCTGGTACCCCAAGGTTCATTCAGCAAGCTGTAACCAGCGACCACGGCACGATCTTTATACCGCCCTGCCACCTGCTGCCATAACCACACCGTACGGGCTTGATACTCTGGAGTCGACCAATACAAATTCTTGCCAGCACAGCCACTATGATGTTCCCAACCTTGGCTCCCTACCGCGCCATGTAAATCGAGGATCACATAGATGCCGCGTTTCTCCGCTTCGGCGAGGGCTTGATCGAGATAAACCCAAGCGTCACTACGCAAATGTCCGGGATTCTTTTCGTCTTCAACGACACTCCAAATAAACGGCAGGCGGACTAAATTCAGATTGAACTTGACCAACATATCCCAGTCGCGCGTCGTCATCCAATTATCGCGATATAGGCGATACAAACGGTCACGTTCGGCATAGCCAAAGCGGGCATCCAGTTTTGCTTCCAACTTGCACTGGTCATCAATGCCCGCACTACCTTGGCCCATCATCCAAAATTCTTGAATCAACCAATTGCCAAGATTCGCCCCTTTGAGCTGAATCGGACGATTATCTTCACGGACCCAATACGTTCCCTCTGTGTGCAAGAGACCGACCGGATCACGTGTGATGTTGGTCGCTGGGATCGGTGTGATGACACCACTGCCGTTGTTAGGACTGGTCGTGGCAGAGGTGCTCGAGCTACCAGAGCTACCGGAGCCACAGGCCATCGTGCTCACACAGAACAGCGTCGACAACAAGCATCGCACAAACAGGGATGCTCGACCTTGCTGCTGATGACTCACTTTTGAATACGGCATTTCACCCTCGCTCATCAATTACGACTCAACTTGTTAGACATTTGAAATCGCGCACCACACTATCAAATCCCGATTCCAATTCATGGGCTCATGCCTCAAATTGGCTCTCCAAGACCGCTGATTGGAATCGTTTCCATTTTACACTCAAAAAAAACATGCGTGTGCATGTCTTTTACTTTGCTTTGCCTTCTTTACTGCTTTTTACAACAATCCTCGCTCAGCAACCGCTGAGTCTTTCTTACTCTTTATCGCCGTGCCGCGAGTGCTGAGGACAGACTTCACGCTGTCCTCACCACCCCAAGCACAAAGTTATTTTGCTGCTTTCTTCGCGCTGCCACGCACCGCTTTTTCCACCGAACTACGCCACGTCATGCTGACCGGATATTGGCGCTCGACCGGTCTTTCCATGTCATAGCAGCGATTCAGCAGGAAATTCAAACCGTTCAAAGTCATTTCGCGCCAAGCGATATGCACCGATGACAGACGCGGTGCAGTGTATTCTGCTGTGAAGGTATCGTCGTAACCGATGACCGATACTTCCGTCGGTACATTGATGCCAATATGCTGAAAATACGATAAAGCACCAACCGCCATTTCATCATTGGCACAAAATACAGCGGTAAAGTCATAGCCTGATTCGACCAATTCCTGCGCTGCCGCCCAGCCGCCATCGGGTGCGAAATTGCTTTCGACGATCCACATCTTGCGTGTATCAATTCCGGCCAATTCCATTTCGCGCATAAAGCCGCTGATACGCTCCACGTTATCAGGCGCACAGGCGGGCCCCGCAATTACTGCGATCTTCTTATGCTTATGCTGCAGCAAAGATTTTGCGGCCATGCGTCCACCTAAAAAATGGTCCGCGGTGAAGCACTGTTCAGCAATCGATTCATACTTGTGATTGAGCACCACTAAGTTATCTTTGGCAGTGCCCATCGCTTCGAGATCACTCTCTTCAAGCGCATTACTCATGACGATCAAACCATCACAACCACGCTCGATCAGAAAATTAATGCCCTCCACCGCTTGTTGGCGCACGTTCCCATCACCAACACCGAAGGCCACCACCATGTGCAAACCCGCAGCACGCAATTCCATATCGATGACCTGCATGATGGGCATGTAGAAGGTTCCCTTCAGCAAAGGGATATACACACCGATCATGCGCGAGGAGCCCGACAACAAAGAACGCGCCGCATGCGAAGGACGGAAATCCAATTCCTCAATCGCCTTGCGTACTTTTTCCAGAGTCGCGGCTGACACCGAGCCTTTACCGCTCACAACACGTGATGCGGTTCCTAGCCCTACCCCCGCTAAACGGGCGACATCTTTAATGGTTGCCATACTCTTACTCTCTCGCTTTGTATTTGCTTTATTGTTTTTTACTGCTGCTCGACTGAAGCTGAACTGCGCCGCTGTTACTCTTCAGTTGCTCTTACCCTACTCTTCTCAGGCTGTATCAAGCGACGCGATAAACGCCGTATTGTAGCCCCAGACCCGCGCCACATCTAGGTTTTCTGTCGATTCGACGACACATCAATCCTACTTCCTTTGATGATCTTCAGCGTGCGAATCTTTTCTGCTCGCTTCTCATCGAACCCATCCCCACCCTCACCCGTCCCTTGAAAGGGAGGGAATGTTCGAGGTTTCTCACACACTTGCCGCATATCACTTACACATATCTAACTACGCATCCACTTACACTTCCATGCCATCACATCGCCTTGCAATGCGAGGCAATAAATTCTGCATGGCTAGGCATGACATCGACACATTTTCGTATCGTCTTTTGTACCTGATCGAGAAAATAAGCGATGTCTTCTTTGCTGCGGTGATCGACCAAAGGATGATAGCTTTCAGCACGCAAACCCTGGCCATGCATCACTTGCAACCAACTGGTTTCGGCAAACAGTTCTTCGCCGATGCGGAAAATCCGCCCATGTGAGCGATATAAATCGATACGTTTTTGTACGTCATCGGGTACTGACATGTTTTGGCAGTATTCCCAGAAGGGTGATCCTACTTTGGTGTTCAGTTTGTAATGCATGATCAAGAAGTCGCGTATGCGTTGATACTCTTCATCGTTCTGCGCGTTGTAGGTGTCAATATCAACCTGGTTAAAACCCTGATCTGGAAACAAACTAATCAAACGCATAATCGCCGTTTGCACCATATGAATGCTGGTTGATTCCAAAGGCTCCATAAAGCCACCCGACAAACCGATGGCGACACAATTCTTATTCCATGCCTTCTTACGTTTGCCCGTCGTGAAGCGAATCAAACGCGGATCGGCCAAAGCTTCGCCATCCAAATTGTTCAACAAAATCGCTTGCGCCTCGTCTGCGCTCATAAACTTACTGGAGAACACATGGCCATTCCCAGTGCGATGTTGCAAAGGAATGCGCCATTGCCAGCCTGCGCTATGTGCGGTCGAACGCGTGTACGGCAATAAGGGACCGGCGGAAGCACATGGCACGGCAATCGCACTATCGGCCGGCAACCAATGGCTCCAGTCTTCGTAACCGGTTTTCAAAGTCTTTTCGATCAACAAAGCCGCCAAGCCCGAGCAATCTATGAAGAGATCGCCATCAATACGCTCGCCGTTTTCCATCAACAGGGCTTCAATAAAGCCATCGCTTTCGCGCACGATGGTGTCCACGATCTTACCCTCCGTTCTCTGCGTGCCTTGTTGCTCAGCTTTACTACGCAAATACTTGGCATACAAACCGGCGTCAAAATGAAAGGCATACGAAATATCTGCCAAAGGAGAGTTCGGCATATCTTTCGGTGCGCGCATAAATTTATGCTGACGTGGCGCGACCGTATTGATCGAGAAGTGTTCCAAATCCGGTGCCTCGCCCAGCTGATACATCTTCAACCAATATTGGTAGAACTTAGCAACCACCTGATCACGACCAATCACACCAAAACCGTGGATGTAAGAATCCCCTTGCTTGCCCCAATTGACGAATTCAATCCCCAGCTTAAAAGTCGCTTGGGTCTGACGCATGAATTCATCTTCGTCGAGATTTACCAATTGATTAAAGGCACGAATACTAGGAATGGTCGCCTCACCCACGCCGATGGTCGAGATAGCGTCGGACTCCACTAATCGTAAGCGATAAGTCGGTGGCAATACGCGCGATAAAGCTGTCGCCGTCATCCAACCGGCAGTGCCACCACCAACGATGACCACGGTTTGAATCGGAACATTTTTGCCAGCGCGGTTGCCACCATTGTTGCTGTCGTGATTATGGATTGAGGCTGTCTCTGTATTCATGCTTCTTCCCAATTCTCTCTTCTCAATTCTCTCTATCGTGCTTAGCGACAAACCCTGCTTGATCGCTATACTGCTGCAAAGGGCTTTCTTACAAACGCAATTCCGTTTCCGGATCAAACAAAGAAACGCGTGTCGCGTCGATGTCGAAACGCACCTGCTGTCCGAGGGTATAAGTCTGGCCATCATTGGCGATCGCCGCCAAAGTCAGGGGCGCAGCTGAGGATGGCGACACCGCGGACATCATCTCTAACCACAACACTTGGTGATTCCCCATCGGTTCTACCAAAGACACAGTCGCTTGCATGGCTCCTTGCGGGTGCAACTTAATTTGCTCCGCACGCACGCCCAAGGTGGCACTGATCTTGGTCGACACGGCACCCGCTTTGAAGGCATAGTTCGACAGATTAAGCTGTAACTGCGGACAGCGAAATTGCTGCTGCGAATCGACTTCGCCGCTGATGAAATTCATCGCTGGCGAACCTAAGAAACCGGCGACAAACTGATTCGCTGGCTGCTCATAAACCACAGCTGGCGTACCAATTTGTTGTATTTCACCCGAACGCATCACCACGATGCGTGAGGCCAAAGTCATCGCTTCGACTTGATCATGCGTCACGTAGATCATGGTCGACTTCAATTGTTGATGCAGTAGTTTCAATTCACGACGCAGACTCGAACGCAATTTCGCATCGAGATTGGACAAAGGCTCATCGAATAAATAGACCGCTGCTTGACGCACCAAGGCGCGTCCAATCGCCACACGTTGTCGTTGTCCCCCAGAGAGTTCCGACGGCTTACGTTTCAAGAGCGGCTCAAGATGCAAAATCTGCGCCGCATGAGCTATGCGCTTGGCAATCTCATCTTTCGCGATGCCACTGATGCGCAAGCCAAACGACATATTCTTTTCCACCGACATGGTCGGATACAAGGCGTAAGACTGGAACACCATGCCGATATTGCGCTCACTCGGATCGGCATCGGTCATGTCTTGTCCGGCGATCTCAATGCTCCCGCTGCTAACATCAATCAAACCCGCAATCGCATGCAACAGCGTCGACTTGCCACAGCCCGATGGACCCAGCAAGACCAAAAACTCACCAGGCTCCACAGCAAGAGTAAGGTCCCGCAAAATCGCATTACCACCAAGCGTAATTCCTAAATTTTGTATGCTGACGTTTGCCACAAATAATCCTTGTTTGCTGATCTACAGCCCTAAAACACATCCAGAAATTGAGCGAGAGGAGAAACCCATCCCCACCCTAACCCTCCCCGTTGAAAGGGAGGGAACATTACGGCTAACTCAACCACTTACCAAGCACAGCGCCCCAATAAATGCCTCAGAAATTCAATTATGGGGATGCAGTGCAAGGCGCAAAACGGAGCAATACGTCGGTATTGCGAGTATTTGCAACGCAGCAATGCGCCCCAGAATTGGATTTATGAGGTAATTATTTAACGGCTCCGGCTGTAATACCCCTCACAAACCAACGCCCCGAAACAAAATACAAAACCAAAGGCACGAGCGAGGTCAAAATCGTCGCCGCCATATTCACGTTGTACTCGCGCGTCCCAGTCGTCGTGTTAATCACATTATTGAGCTGCACCGTCATCGGCAAATTTTCGCGCCCCGCGAACACGAGGCCTAACAAATAATCGTTCCACACGCCGGTCACTTGCATGATCGCGGCAACTACAATGATCGGTGCTGACATCGGTAGCACTAACTGGAACAGAATCCGCCAAAACCCGCCACCGTCGATGCGTGCGGCTTGAAATAGTTCGTGCGGGATGCTCGAATAATAGTTACGAAACAGCAGCGTCATCATCGGCATACTGAAAATGGTGTGCACGATAACGATGCCGGGAAGCGAACTATAAAGATCGACCGCTGCCAACAAACGTACTAAAGGGAAAATCATCACCTGGACGGGTATGAAGGCACCGACCATCAAGACACCGAACAAAATATTGGCACCGCGTGGACGCCAAAATGACAAAGCGTAGCCGTTGAGCGCCCCGAGCATAATAGGAATGATGGTACTGGGAACGACGATCGCAATCGAATTGGTAAAGCCACCGCGTATACCTTCACAGGAAACGCCGGTACACGCACTACTCCAAGCGGCAAACCATGCATCGAGCGACCACGTACTTGGTAAGGCAAACAATTGTCCCAGCCGAATTTCATCCATGCTTTTGAACGAGGTCACTAACATGATGTAGAGCGGGAGTAAAAAGAACAGCGCCGCACTGATCAGAAAAGCATACAAACCGATACGAGCCACGCGAGAACCACCACGACGCCTTTTACTGCGTGGCTGTGGGATGGAAATTATTGCGGTCCTTTGCATCGAACCTTGATTCGAAATTTGATTCGGTGCGGCACTCATGTTGCACCCCTCGACACTTTGTTCAACGGCACTTCCTTTTTGTTGACCGCCGATGTGGCGTGCGATCGTGCATTCGAGCGTGCATGCATGCGCGCATACATATACGGTGCTAGTAAGGCCACCACCGGCACCAAGAGCATCACGGCACCGGCCGAGGCCAAGGCGATATTGGCACGACCGAACAGGTGATCCATAATAAATTTCGCGGGTACTTCACTCGCTGTACCGGGACCACCTTGGGTCATCGCAACCACCGAATCAAACAGCTTGATGGCAGCCGTGCTCAAGAGCAAAAAGACGGTAGCCAAGGTAGGCGCCATCATGGGCAAAATAATCGATAGATACACGCGCCAAGCGGGAATACCGTCGAGCCGCGTGGCTTTCCAAATTTCTTGATCGATGCCACGCAAGCCTGCCAACATCATTGCCATGACCAAGCCCGAGGTCTGCCACACAGTAGCGATCACGATGGTGTAAATCACTTTATCCTGATCGATAATCCAATCAAATTCAAAATTCGGGAAGCCCCATTGGCGCACGGCATTTTCGATGCCGATGCCCGGCGTCAACATCCATTGCCACACCAAACCGGTCGCCACAAAGGACATTGCATACGGATATAAAAAGACCGTGCGCAGTACTCCTTCCGCTTTCACTTTTTGATCAATAAAAGCGGCGAGGAGAAAGCCAATCACCATGCTCGCGACAATGAAAAGTACAGAATAAATCGCGAGGTTTTCTATCGAGAGCAGCCAACGTTCATTCTCAAATAATTTGGCGTACTGCGTCATGCCGACGAAGGTATCCGTCGGCAAACTGCGCGAGCTCGTCAAGGAAATCTTGATCGACCACAGCACGGTACCGACGTAAGCCACTAAGACAATCAGCGCCAGGGGCGTGATGGCTCCGTAAGGTATCAGTTTGCGGGCGATGGTTTTTAAACGCATTTTTGTAGCCTGCCGAGCTAGTTGCTTCTATGGATGATGGTTTGCGATGACTTCAGTTGGTGGCGTGTTTTTTTCGCATTTATGCACTCATGCACTCACTCTTTCAAGGCATTCACAATGCTCTTTTGCACTTTCTCCACTGGCATTTTGGTATTCCAAAACGCGGTCAGAATATCTTGCAGAGCGCCATTCTGATCTGGTGTCAAATACACCTCACTAATCCCAAGCACGCGCGATTTATCTTTCATGATCGCCATACCGGTTTGCGCGCACAAATCCATACTCGACGTATCCACATCGCTACGAATCGGGATCGATCCCTTCAGCTTATTAAACTCAATTTGCACGCTCGGCGTCATCAAAGTTTTTGCTAATAATTTTTGAGCGCGTACCACGGGTTCCACTGTCGTTTTGGGGAAGACAAAAGCATCGCCCTGAATCAAATACGGCGCGGTCGGATTGAAACCGGCGATGCAGCCAAAGTCTTTGCCTGCGGTCTGCTTGGCAGCGGCGAACTCACCTTTCACCCAATCACCCATGATTTGAAAACCCGCTTTACCGCTGATCAACATAGCGGTTGCATCATTCCAATTACGTCCTGGAGAACCCGCATCGATATACGATTGCATGCGCTTAAAGGCCAACAACACATTTTTGAAAGCGTCTGAGTTGATCGCTTTCGCGTCACGGTCGCGGATGACTTTTAAGTACAAATCTTTGCCGCCGACATTAGCTAACATCGCCTGAAAAACAATCGTCTCCTGCCACGCTTGACCACCATGCGCGAGACCGACTAAACCTGCTGCCTTGAGCTTATCGAGCGCAGCAAACAGTTCATCGATGGTCGCAGGCTCTTTGGCGATGCCGGCTTTCTTGAAGGCTGCTTTGGAATACCAAAACCAGGTTTGCATGTGCAAATTGACAGGTACGGCGTAGTAATGACCTTTAATGCGGATCACATTCAAGACGGTGTCGGGCAATAATTTATCCCAACCCTCCGCAGCGGCCACATCGTCCATATTGTTGAGCATATTTTGCTCCACCAAATCTTGGAACTGCTTGGTGGTATTGAATTGCGCTGCGACCGGAGCATTGCCACCAACGATACGGTTAATTGCCACTGCCCGAGCTTGATCAGCGCCCGCGATCGCGGTATCGACCCACACCCCACCCGCTTTACGATAAGCGTCGGCAATGGTTTTCACTGCTGCGGATTCACTGCTCGAAGTCCACCAGTGCAAGACTTCAGCTTTCGCCATGGGTCCACTTTTTACTGCCGCTTGATTCGGTGCAGGTGTTGCAGCGACGGCGGTCGTGCCCATTCCGCATAAACCCACGGCCAAAAAGCAGGCTGCCACCAAGCTTGGTGTGAAAGCCTTCTTGGATGGAGCCACAGTGGTAGTGATGGACGCTGTCCGGTTTTTCATGCTGTCTCCTCGTTATTCTCTCGTGTCAGTCTAGCTGACTCTGCGCGCCAACGCAGCACAGGTAGCACATTTAGCACATGTCGCATCATGACTTGATCATCACGTCTTGGCTTTTGTGTGCTTAGCGTTCAGCTAGGCGATTCTTCATTTTTATTTATTCACAATTTTTTATTGACTTCTTTTTTTGCTTAATGCCATACTACCCGAAAATTGGAAACGATTCCATATTTTTTGGAAACAGTTTCCAATCATTTCCAATTTGCGATTTTTTTCCAACAGACGCGAGCGCTCCAGTGTCCTTGGACCGCGAATTTTGGGTTCACTACCACTCATCACTAACACTACTGACTTCATTGACTTAGGAGATCGTCTTATGGCTCACGCAAACCCTCGTCTATCCACATTTTTGCGGTGGGCAATCCTTGGACTCAGTGTCGTGGGTGGTGTTGCCTGCGGCGGCGGTGGAAGTGGTGGCAGCGCAAGCCCCAGCGGTGCAAGTACAACGCCTAGCAGCGGCGGTTCAGGATCAACCACTCCCAGCACACCTAGCACACCAACATTACCGAGTGGCGGCGTACCAGCCAACTATAAGCTGGTGTGGGCCGATGAGTTTAATGGCAATGGTTTGGTCGATAGTAGTAAGTGGGACTACGATACTGAACGCAATAAAGCGGGTTGGTATAACAATGAGCTGCAATACTATTCACGCGCGCGCCTTGAAAACGCGGCGATGAGCAATGGCGTACTCACCATTACGGCGCTCAAAGAGAAACTGACGAGTGCGGCCGATTATGGTGGGCAATCGTATACCTCGGCACGATTACTCACGCGCGGCAAAGCCAGTTGGACTTATGGCTATTTCGAAATTCGCGCCAAACTGCCGTGTGGACTGGGTACCTGGCCTGCGATTTGGATGCTCGGCACCAAGGGCGCATGGCCCGATGACGGTGAGATCGACATCATGGAACATGTCGGCAAAACCAAAGGACAAATCCTCGGCAGCGCCTACAGTAACTACTACAACTGGGCCAGTGGCACCGGCACTACCAAGTCCACTACCGTACCCGATGCCTGCGATGCCTTCCACAACTATCAATTGTTCTGGGATGCCGACCAACTCGCGATTGGCGTTGATGGGAAATACTACTTTCAGTTTGTGAATCCCAAGAATGGTGATTACAAAAAATGGCCCTTCGATCAACCGCAATACATGATTTTGAACTTGGCGCTCGGGGGTGATTTGGGCGGACCGGTTGACGACACTATTTTCCCTAGCAAATTCGAAATCGATTACGTGCGGATTTATCAAAAGTAAGCGCAAAAACACACATGCAGACCGCGCCCCCATTACCACTGTTCAATCCCCAAGCCAGCGTCAGCGTGCAAGTCATTCCTGATCTTGGTGCGATGTCAGCTGTTGCAGGCAAGGGAAAGCAAGAAGTTTGTGTGGTGGTCGATGATTTTCTACTGAACCCGGAAGAAGTCGTGGAACATGCACGTCGACAGCGTCAGCAGTTCCGCTACGATGTCGACAACTACTTTCCCGGTGTAGAGATGGACATGGGGCGCACTTTTGCTTTGCAGATGGAGCAGTACTTTATGCTTCACCTGCGATCCCATTTTCAGGTGCGACGCAACCTTGGCTGCGCTTGTCGCATGTCGATGACGACCTTGTCTGCCGCAGAACTCAAGCCTCTACAACGCTTATGCCACCGCGACGC
Organism: Undibacterium cyanobacteriorum; assembly: GCF_031326225.1. Classification (GTDB taxonomy): domain Bacteria; phylum Pseudomonadota; class Gammaproteobacteria; order Burkholderiales; family Burkholderiaceae_D; genus Undibacterium; species Undibacterium cyanobacteriorum. Next base: position 4,497,363 of record NZ_CP133720.1, read on the forward strand.
GGAAGTGCTGCCACTGGGGATGGGGATCGCTGCCAGTGTCGTCTATTTGTTCACGGACGCCTCGCTTGGCGGCACTAGCTTTTTTCGTCCACGTGGTCCACTCGATGAAACGCGTCGCTTCCTGCAGCGGGCGGAGCATGCAGATCACACCTGGCTCAATGATGAGCTACAACAAGCGCCGGCCTATTGTTATCAGTCGAATCCACGCTTTGCCCTGACGCATACGGTCGAAGCAAAATGGAATCGCGCGATATTTTATGAAGGCACAGTATTTCATGCCGCCCACATCAGCGATCCGACACGATTAAGCGCAGAAGTCGATCATGCACGACTCTGTTTGAATGCCTTCTTTCGCTTTAAGAAGCAGGCGGGTGCTGCTTGAACCTAGATGTTGGGCTTCATTGCATTCAGCGCCAACCTACGCCATCACAATCGTAGGCTGGTGCTGAGCGAAGCGATGCCCAGCTTCTGATCACCCGACCATGTTGGGCTTCATTGCATTCAGCACCAAGCTACTCCACCACATCCGTAGGCTGGTGCTGAGCGAAGCGATGCCCAGCTTCTGATCACCCGACCATATTGGGCTTCATTGCATTCAGCACCAAGCTACTCCACCACATCCGTAGGCTGGTGCTGAGCGAAGCGATGCCCAGCGTCCGATCACCCGACCATGTTGGGCTTCAATAGCGCCTCACGAAACTCAACACTTAATCTCTTTGCGCTTCTTGCCGATCGCACCGCGCGCTGCGACTTTGGCGATGTAGTCTGGTGCAAAAGGAATCTTACATGCCGTATCACCAACGTCGATCGAAACGGTGCCGATAGCTTTTCCTGCTTGCACCGCCGCGTCATGCAGAGGGGCGACAAAGGAGCCCAGCGCGATCACAAAACTGTTCATGCCGGAGCGCACTTCGTTGGGCTGTTGATGGATGGTCGTTTGCACGAAATCGAGGAGGCGTTGAAGCCATGGCAAATCAAGCGCTTGGTCGGGTGTCACCGAGACATAACTAATCAAAGTGGCCCACGCTGTTGCAGCAACATCTTCTTGCGAAGAACTACCCCACTCATTAATCAATTCAACCACGTGAGAGCTCTCGGTCGCTACCCACGCCACACTATAGCGACGGATCGCATTGCAATTAGCGGTTGCTAACCACTGCTGCAGTTGTTCCTTGCTCATCTCCTTGCCGTTCGCCATCAAGCCCGCCAAATACTGGGCATCGTAATTCCCTGTCGCGAACAAGTCGCATGCTAAAGCGGTATTACCTTTATGTGCCTTGAGCAGCTTCTTCATTTCTTCAATCTTGACGCCGAACACAGGATCGTTCGCACCATGCTTACGTAAAATCGCACGGTACGATTCACTACCTAGGCTTTCCAGAGTTTTTAAAATGTCCTGTGCACTCATACTAAGTCTCCTGCGTTAGATCCCGATTGATGAAATCTCGCTGTCCCATGCGGGACATACGTCGTATTAAAAAGATTCAACCTATCAACCCCATTTTGCAACCGATTGTCTAATGTCATTTGCTTAAAGTACACCATTAGTACATCATTAGTACACCATTCGGGAATACTGTGCTTCTTATTTTCTATTTATTTTATTATTTATTTTTTTAAATTTCTTCTCTCGTATTCAAGGAACCCATAGGAATGAGCTTCACATCCCCTCTCCGCCGCCTCGCCATTGGTTTAGTTTGTGGTTTCACTTTCAGCAGCATCACCATCGGGAGTGCGCATGCACAAGCCGACGAAGCAAAGTATTGGGGTAAGGACGCTCCCGCGGGTGCCGATCACCCCTTGATTAAACGCTTCTCCGGCTCATGGCTAACAGCTTATTCCCTCGCAGAATGGGACATCAGCAAATTCCCAAGCTCGGATGTCTTAACCAAAGATAAAAAATTCCAGGACCTCATCACACTAGAAGGCAAGCAAACCCGACTGCAATATCTCGCCCCACGCGGCAAAATGCCAGTCGAGGTATTCCGCAACTACCAACAAGCCTTACAAATCGCTGGCTTCAAAACGCGCTTCGTCTGCGAAACACAGTGTGAAAAACTGTACTGGGCGTGGAAAGACATGAACGAACCCAATAAGGGCATGCAGTTCGCCGAAGGTTATATCTATACGCCTAAAGACAGTCGCTACAGCCATACCTCAGCCTTAACCAGCGATCGCGGCATGATGTTAGTGGGGACCATGAAAAAAGGCGGGCAAGATACCCATGTCTTGATTTACACCTCCTCAGCGGCCAACGACACTACCGGCTTAACCCAAACCTATATCCACATCGCCGAGCCTAAACCTATGCCTACCGGCCAAGTGTTCGTCGATACCAAGGCCCTACAGAATGGTTTGCAAGAAGAAGGCAAAGTCACTTTAAACGGCCTCTTTTTTGACACAGGTAAAGCTAGCATCAAAGAAGAATCGAAACCGCAATTGGAAGAAATGGCGAAGTTGATGCAAGCCCAAGCCAATCGCAAGTTCTTCATCGTGGGTCACACCGATAATATTGGCAATTTCGACGCCAATCAAACGCTCTCTTTGCAGCGCGCCCAAGCCGTCGTCAGCGCCCTCACCGCGGCACCGTATCGTATCGCGGCCAATCGTTTGATCGCTAAAGGCAATGCGAACTTAGCGCCAGTTGCCAGCAACGCAGAAGAAGCAGGCCGTGCGCGCAATCGCCGAGTGGAATTGGTGGAACAGTAAAGAAAAATGCAGGTGTCGGTGATGACCGACACCTGCAACACCAACATTTTTAAGCGCTAAGATTTCTCAGCGAAACCGTTTATGTCGCGGCCACGGCTTGCAAGGCAAGATCCCGGGTCTTTTTGGCGATCTCCGCGCTAGTCTTAAACACGGCTTGTGCATGTGCCTCGGCTGCCGCATCACCCTTGGCCATAATCACTGCTTGAAACAACACCATATATTGTGCCTGTATAGCTGCGCTATAAGCAGCGTCAATTGCTTTCTCTTCCATTTGACTCTCCTCGCATCAATGATTTGTCATTTACTTCTTCTGCCCTTCTCCCACAAAGGCCTTGGCCTCAGCACCAACACGAATCACACGCACTTGACGAATATCTTCCGCGGCACCTAGCTTCGCTACGCTGTCTTGGCCGGCAGTGAGCTTGCCGATGATGGGGAATTCGTTCGGTACTTTGCTTGCATCCGTTGCCAATAACATCTTACCTTGTGCATTGATCGCGAACACAGGTGTCTGCTTTGTATTACTCACTGCAGTCGGTGTCAATGTTTCAGTCATGGTAGTGTCGGGCCAGTTGCCATTCAAACTCATTAGCCATTGCCCTTCTTGTTGGGTGATGTTACCGATAGCAGCCGGTGGAGTCGTTGGACGCGGAGCGCCCGGATTAAATGTCGCTGGTTTGTAATTCGTTTCCAATTGCCCGATCAAACGCGCAACCGTCGCCGGTGCTGCATTGCTCTGTAACTCGACCAAGACATTGCCTTGTGCCGTCACCACTTCTACATATAAACCCGCTGGCAAATAAAAACCTTCACGACTCAAATTTTCTGGTGCGTTGGCTGCCTCGTAAGCCATCAAGGCAATGGCGATAGCAGAGTGTTGTTGGGCCTTCGCATACGGCACGACTTCATTATAAGTATCGAGCAAGGTATGCCAAGTGCGGCTGTAAACGAAGTCGGTTTTATTGTTGGCATTCGGCGTCGGTACACCTTTCATAGAAAAAGCTGAGGCATCGGTGCCCGCTAAAGCCTCGGCGCGTATCCTTGGATAATCACTGGTTTTGACTTCAAAACCGAACTCAGGATTGCCACCATTGACACCATTGAGACTCTTAGCCACACGCTCAAACGGCGCTTTCCAAGCACTTGGTACGGTAATGCCGGATACCGCGCCCGGTGCGCCATCACGATTGAGCATCATGACTACTTTATCCATTTCTTTTGCATGTCTTTCGGTGTAAGCCGAGGCGCCGACAATGCCCAATTCCTCACCAGCCGAGGCCACCATCACAATACTACGTTTCGGTTTGGCGCCAGCTTTCGCCAATAAGCGCATGGCCTCAATCGTTGGCGAAACACCCGAACCATCATCAACCGCGCCTGTCGCACTGTCGAAACTATCTAAGTGAGCACCGATGACCACGTATTCATCGGGCTTTTCGGTGCCAGTGATTTTAGCGACCACGTTGTGATACGGCACTGGCCCCGGATAAAACCAATTGCGGATATCAAATTCCAATTCGACTTTCTCGCCTTTTTTCAGCAGCGCTTGGATTTCATTGTAGTGATCCGCCGTCATCTTGATGTCCGGCATGGTCGGTAAAGCTTCCCAACTGGTTGGCTTGGCATCCAACAGAGCTAAAGGTTCTTTGCCCGCTTGTATGGTGCCGAGCGCGCCTGCTTCCATTAATTTGAGACTCACGGCATCGGGCTTATATTCTTTACGGCCATCACGTCCCATCCCGCGACTGTCGCCAGGGATCAACACCCAAGCGCCTTTGAATTCGGCCATGCGCGCTTGCGCTTCGGCTTCATTCGCCGGCCCCAACACGGCCAAACCGCGTTGCACGCCCTTAGTACCAGCGGTGTAGCTAGGCGTACCGAAACGTAAGCTCTTCTCACTCGGGGTGATCATCTTGCCAAACCATGGACCGCGATTGAAACCGAGCGGTTGCTGCGCCGCTTCTTCCAATTCGGCCGCAATACCCCAAGCCCGCATTTGATCACGCGTCCAACGTGCTGCGTGACTGAAGTTATCGCTACCCGCCATACGACCACCGAAACGATTCGTCAGTACATCCAACCAAGTCATGACTTGTGGATCTTGGGTACCGATTTCAACGATTTTCTTTGCAGTGGCGTCTTGCGCCTGCGCGAAGCTTGTCACACCGCACAAGATCAAAATAGCGATGGCGTGTTTGCTCTTAGCAAACAGAGAGTGCGCTTGAGACTGAGGATAGAATTCGGGACGGGAAGCGAACATGATGGTCTCTTATTGTGATTAGTCGGATTGAGCGAACAAGCGAACGGACGAACAAGCTAGCTCGCCCGACTTCGACTCTCAGGACTGTCGCAAGTTCCATCAAAGTGCTTAAGGCTATTTAAGCCCCCCTTAGGAAAAACCCTAAGCAAAAATATCTTGCTTGGCTCGCTCACTAATCGCCGTCACGGCGGGATCTTGCAAGCGGCGCTCGGTAGTAATCACATAGATTTCTTCGACCAACTCAGGCACATCAAAGACCGCCTTGACGCCATATTGATGCATGACGTCTTGTTTCATCGCTGATGGCGCGAAAAAGAAGCCCGCGCCTGCGCGACCGAAGGCTTTCATCAAAGCACCATCATCAAACTCACCGACAATCACTGTTTGCAATTGCTGATCCGACATCCAACGCAAGATTTTGCTTTGCACCGCGGCGTCTTCACTGGGTATCAAAAATGGTGCGCCTTTCAAGCATGCTGGATACTTACCTTTGTATCGCTTCGCCAAGGCGGGCTCGGCAAAGATGGTAAGTCCACATTTACCGAGTAAATGATTAAAAGCACGCACGCTGATTTGACTACTGACGCTACTCAAAGGACGATCTGCAATCACGGCATCGATTTTGTGTACCGCCAAATCGCCTAACAGCAATTCCAAACGACCTTCGCGACAATGTAAGCGCACGGGTTCACTTAACTGTAAGGCAGGCTCCAACAGTTTATACGCCACCACCTTGGGCACGGCATCCGCAATGCCAACCCGAAAGGGACGTCGGCGCGCTTGCAATTGATTGCGTAGGACATCCAGTAACTGATCACCGGTCGTGAAAATATCATCGGCATACACCATGATGCGTTGACCGGCTTCTGTCAGACTTAAGTTGCGTCCTGATTTTTTGAATAACTCGACGCCCAAACTTTGTTCGAATTCATTGATCTGACCACTCACCGCATGCGGCGTCAAATGCAGCTGCTCCGCTGCTTTAGCGATACTGCCGGTCTTCGCCACCATCCAGTAATAGCGTAGATGCTTGTAATTCAATGACGCCATGGTCTACCTTTCGCTTGCGCTGTGTTTTTACTAGCGAGTATCGCGTTGTGCTAGTGGTAAAGCATCATTCTACCCGCTAGCTGGATGATGTCGAGCAGAGCGACTCCGCTCCGCCGACGAAGTTTGACGACGCAGGGCTTGCAAGCGTAGCAAATTCCAATAACGGCTGGCACGCCATACTAATTGCATGAGGAGATAACTCGATAACGCCAAGCTCATCGCCAACACCACCATACCAATCACCCATGGCAAACCTAAATCAAGCACCCATTGCCACCAGAGTTCGATACTCATGAGCGGCGCTTGCCAGTCGGTTTCTGGCAGGGCTGGTAAGCTACTCCACTTGGTGTCTGCGCCATGCAAACCCAATAGCCACTGACCGAGGCTGTAGGCAGCCATATAGATCGGCACGATGGTTAAAGGATTGGTTAAGAAAGTTCCGACCACCGCCATGGGCAAGTTAAGTCGAAAGAAAAAGGCGAGGCTGATCGCCGCAATCATCTGCAAAGGCCCGGGAATCATGCCACAGAAAACACCGGCGGCTAAACCCCAAGCGACTGCTTCACGCTCGACTCGCCACAAACTGGAGCGGTCAAAGTGGTGCGTGAAACGACGGCTAATTGGAATACGTTCTATGGTTTGCCGATCCGGCAAAATACGACGAAGAAATTTCTTGGGCATACCAGTGCCTTTCGCTCTGCATGAGTGCCATCAGCACTTTGATGAATGGCACTCATGCAAAGTTTCAGGGTGTGAACTCGATTTAATAGTGGGTTTCTAAAATAGAGGGGCGGCGCTCAGTTGGCATTGGATGTGTATATTTGGGCGATGGATTTGGCTTATCCCCACTCATACTCGCATCTCCCAAAGTGACTAAATCCAACATCCAACGTTCAAGCGCCCTTGAAATCAAAATAGCCTCGCCATCACTCACGCGGCTATCGGCATCGACAATCGCGACCATCCATGCCAACAATAGTTTTTGCAGTTGCGGATCTTCAATCTCGGCCAGCAAGCTGTCGATCAACTCCGGCGACATTTCAATTTGACCGTAATGCGCACCGCATAGCAACATGTCTTCGCACAGCGTATGCACAATCTTCTCGAATTCATCTTCGCTTAAGCCGAGCTTTTGTACCATCTCATAACCCGCGACGAGTTCCAGCTCAGACTTATCTAAGCCACCGTCAACTAACATCGCCAATGCCACAATTCGCGCCATCGCTTGTGGACTATCTTTTTCGTAGCTACGCATCATGTCCTCACCAATTAAAAACGTTCAAGAGATTCGTTTTCTTCCACGCCTTGCTCCGGCCAGTGCTTGTGCTGCACGTGGCTGTGTTCGCGCTTACGCCCTATCCGCTTCGACAGCAGATGCTCGGCGCGACCAATCGCACGGTCGATCGCGACATACATATCGGTCTCGGTATCGTGCACGAGAATTTGTTGGCGACCGGCCAAGGGAATTTGGATAAGACAATGTTTGTCCTCACCACCGCGTGGACCATTCACATCCGATAGTCGCACTTTGACAGTGCGCACTTCGTCCAAGGCCCAGTCAGTAGCGAACTTGAGGCGACGATAAGTGTGTTCACGCAAACCCTCGGTGAGTTCAAAGCCGCGTGCTTGGATGTCGATATGCATTGCTAATCTCCTCTTTAGAATGTCGCACCATATTGCGCGACATCCTTAGTGTAGGGATCAGCAAACTGTATTTCAAATCGATTAATTGGAGAGGATTGCTCGAAAAAATCGAGCAATCTCGTGAGGAGGACAAATCGCTAAACTAAGTTTTCGGACAGATTAAGCGGCTTCACGTGCCATGCAATGGGCACGAATATAATCCAAATGGCTTGGCATGGCATCGACGCATTTGCGTATCACCATTTGTGTGTTGTACAAGAAGCCAGCGATTTCTTCTTGACTACGTTGATCAACCACAGGGCTATAGCGACGTGGCCGCATGCCTTGTCCATGCATCACTTGTAGCCAACTATCTTCGGGGAAGAGCTCTTCGTTTTCGCGCAAAATACGACCATTGCTAGCGAACAGATCCAACTTGATTTGCAAGCTTTCGGGTACTTCCATCTCGCGGCAGTATTTCCAAAACTCGCTATCTTCGCGGGTATTGACCTTGTAGTGCAAAATCAAGAAATCTCGAATTTGCGCATACTCTTTGTCGGTAAGGCGATTGTAATTGTCGATATCAACTTGATCGAAATCTTTGTTTGGGAAGAAGCTCAGCAAACGCATGAGTCCTGTCTTCACCATATGAATGCTGGTTGACTCCAAGGGCTCCATGAAGCCACCGGATAAGCCAATCGCGAGACAGTTTTTATTCCACGCTTTTTTACGCTTACCCGTTGTGAATTTGATTTGGCGTGGTTCCGCCAACACTTGGCCATCGAGATTATTCAAAAGGATCTGCGTGGCTTTTTCGCTATCCATGAATTTGCTAGAGAACACATGACCATTGCCAATCCGATGTTGCAGAGGAATGCGCCATTGCCAACCTGCTTCATGTGCCGTCGAACGTGTATGCGCTTGGCTTGAGCCACCTAGAGAGCATGGCACCGCGATCGCTGTATCGCATGGCAGCCAATGGCTCCAATCTTCGTAACCCGTTTGTAAGGCTTGTTCAATCAAGAGCCCAACCATGCCAGAGCAATCAATAAAAAAATCGCCAGCGATGACGTCGCCATTCTCCATCGTCACCGATTCAATAAAGCCATTGTCGGCTTTCAGATTGACCTTAACGATCTTACCTTCAGTACGTTTGACGCCGCGTTGCTCGGAATAGCGACGTAAATATTTGGCGTACAGACCCGCATCGAAATGATAGGCATACGATAAATCAGACAAAGGAGAATTCGGTAAATCAGGACGACCGACACTGAATTTTCCCATCAAACTCGCGACGGTGTTGATCGAGAAAGGCTCTAAGCCATCGACCAAACCGAGTTGATTCATCTTCAGCCAGTAGTGATAGAAATTCGCCATAGGCTGATCGCGTCCCACCGAACCGAAGCCGTGGAAATACTTGGTCCCTTTCACACCCCAGTTAACGAATTCAATCCCTAACTTGAAAGTGCCTTGTGTATTGCGCAGAAAATCGTTCTCATCGATCCCGAGATGCGTATTGAAATTGCGAATGCTCGGAATCGTCGCTTCACCAACACCAATGGTTGAGATCAAATCGGATTCGATGAGGCGAATCCGATGTCCGTTCGGCAGCAGTTGTGCCATGGTCGCGGCGCTCATCCAACCGGCGGTACCGCCGCCAACAATCACGATATCTTGTATGCGTTTATCAGACATGCTGATCTTCCTTCGATGTTCTTGTAGATCTGGGTCTTTACTGCTTTTCATTGTACGCCGACTCGATAACAAAAAAGAGTCCAATGCCGTCGATCATAAGGACCAAGACAATTGGACTCAAGGATGTTCGCTGGAGAGCGTGGTAAAACTTTCACCTTTACTGACATCAATCTCTGTGGGTTGAGTTCGATGTCAGTTAGGTGTCACAACAACGACCGGATTAGTTATTGACTAGCTTAATGGCTAGCTTAATGACTAGCCTGGTAACTAGATCAATAGCTAAAGCCGAAGCGTACGCCGAACATACGCGGTTCAACTGGTGCGTAGTTCATCTGTGCGCCAATACCTGAGCCACGCCAGTAAGCCGCTTTGCTATCGGTCGCATTACGGACATACAATTCGGCATGCCATGCATCGTCTGGTGCATCTAAACGCATCGATGCATCAATCAAAGAGTATGCCTTTTGGAAGCGTCCAATATGGGCAAACTCATCATTGCGTACATCGAAGTAAGCCTTGTCACGCCAGTTCCACTTCACGTAAGGAATCAAAGCAAAGCCGTTTGGCAAATCAAATTTCTGCGAGAAGTGCAACATCATCGTGCGACGCGGTGCGTTTGGCAGATTGTTGTTTGTCACATCGTACAAACGCTTACCATTGTCTGGGCCGAGACCGTTGTAAACCGGTGCGCAGGGTGTCAAACCAAATTCAACACGGGCGTCGCAGTTGTAGTCATCACTGTAGGAACCGTAATCATGAATCTTGGTATCTAACAATGTGAATGCACCGCCGATTTTGCCGCCTGGCCAAGGTTTGTAATCCCATTCCACTTCCAGACCACGAATCTTGGTGTTACCGACGTTGATCGTACGCCACGTTTCATACACGTCGCATTTCGGTTGATCAGAGGTACATGGTGCCGGCGGTACAAATTTGCTGACGAAGTAAGTACCAGTCAATTGCTGATCCTTATAGTTCATCGCGAATGCCACCGCAGACAAGCTCAATTTGTTTTCTAAGAACTTACCTTTGTAACCAATTTCAAAGTTCGTGACGAGTTCTGGTTTATACGGCAAGAAGGTTTCGACGTTGGCGGAACCGTCGGCACATTTACGCACATTCGGACCTGTGGCGTCGCCACCGCAACGCATCGTACGATCGCCAAAACCACCCGCTTTATAGCCTGTCGACAAAGAGGTGTAAGCCATTTCGTTCGGGTTGATTTGCGTTTGCAAGCCTAAGCGCCAGGTTGCCTTATGCCATTTTTCGCTATGGTCATTCTTACTTGGTGTGCCGTACAAATGGTATGCGGCTGCACTACCACCAGGGCCGTAGTCGAGATCATGACCTTGTGGCAGACGATAGCCTGGCGTATTTGGTGTACCTGGGTCATAGCCGCCGTTATAGAACTCTTTCTGACCCCACCAGCCACCGAGGTTCAAACCATCTTTATCGGTCTTGCTATCAGCGCTGTAACGAGCACCGGCAGTGGCCGTCCATGTTGGCGCGAACTCCCAATCAGCCTGCGCGAAGATCGCTTTCGCATCAACTTGGCGATTTGGCTGCGCATAGAAAGCGCCTGAAGCTAAACCGACTGGTGCACGATACAAATCAACCACTTCATAGTTGATTTGGTTTTTCTCATGCATCCAGAACAAACCACCGACGTATTTCAAATCACCGATACGTTGTTTCAACTGCAGTTCGTGCACAGTAGAGACGTATTTAGAATCAACCGTTTGTTGATACTGGTCGGACAGTGGCCAAGTACCCCAGTTATTACCGCCAGGGATGCTTGGATGGTCTTGGGTAATTTGGAAAGGCAATGCCGTCATATTGCCTTTGTCGTTGTCATACAGCTGACTACGACGTTGATCGGCTAATGCGAAGTTATAGTCGAGTACGGTGTCTTTATCGACATCCCAATTGACGTTCGTACGCAAAGTACGAATCTTCATATCGGTCATGCCTGGCACGTTGATTTTCAAATCAAAACGGCCCCAGCCAGTTGGGCAAGCGTAACGTGTTCCGGCGACGGAATCACAGTCTTTAAATGCGGTACCGCCCGCGCCAGAATCTTGGAACTCTTCATACGTGGCACGCAAACGCAAGTCTCTATTGACTTTGTACAAAGCGGACAAACGCGCAGACCATTCGTTTTGATTAGTGTAGTAATCGCTAGGATCAACTTTGCGATTCCAACGTTGCATCACATCAGGAATGCCATCTGGTTTCCAACCTTTGGATGGCAAGTTCGCCTCACTAAAATCTTGCATCTGATTCGCATAACCATCACGCGTGACTTTCATGAACGACGCACGCAAGGCCAAGTCATCGCTGATCTTGAAGTTTTGAATCATATTCACTTGGCGTTTGTTGTAATTGCCAAGTTCGATTTCGGAACGACCGTAATTGCCTGCGAAGTCTGGTTTAGCGGAGATCACATTGATCGTACCACCGGTGGAATTACGACCGAACAAGGTACCTTGTGGACCGCGCAAAATTTCGACTTGCTCAACGTCGAACATCAAGGCTTGAGCACCTTGTGGACGAGGTGAATACATACCATCAACGTGGAAGCCTACAGCAGGATCGCCGATCTCTGTGGTGTTACTTGATGTGATACCGCGAATCGTGACTTGAATCGCAGAGTCATTGGTTTGTACGATGGTGACGTTAGGTACTTCGTTTGCCAAATCCTTGGCACTTGTCACACCAAGACGGCTCAAGTTATCTTGGTTATAGGCAGTCACTGCCAACGGTGTTTTCAACAAAGAGGTTGAATAACGCGTCGCAGTAACTTGAACTTCTTGTACTTGCTCAGAATCTTTTTTGCTCTTCTTTGTATCGGTGTTTTCGTTACTCTTGGTAGCGTCCGCCTGCTGTGCATATGCACCTGCATGCATCAACCCAAATGCGCCAGCAATTGCCATGCTCATTAAGGTACGTTTGGTTTTGGGATGGAACATTTGGTCTCCTTGATTTATCTTCGACCCGCTTCAGCATTATCTGCGCAAGTCATCTCCTGCACTACTGTCTCTTGTTGCTACTTCTTTGTTTTTTATTTCTGCACCGATCGAACGGTGTCGATTACATTCACCATCAAGTAGGCCAAAGTTTTTTGCCGCGTCGTGCGTTACGACCGTGCCATCCACATTTATGCAGAACGAGGTAAATTCTGCCCACAGCCTCTTCGATCGATCTTATCTTTTACATCGGATGTTCTTGCTACTTGTTACTACAAGCGACTACACCCTTCTACAAGTTTTGGGCCTTCAAGGTGCTTGGGTAAATCACCGATTGCTAGCCACGTCTTTCAAATCGTACAAATGGTGGGGAACAATTTTCAAATTATGGAATCGTTTCCATTTGTGGATTGGAATATAGCATTCATCAAAAAAATGTGTCAACAAATTTTTGGAAACGTTACCAATTGGTGTATTTTCACCACATTTTCATGGGTTTTGAAATGGCATGCGTCATGGTGATCTGCATAAAGCACCAAGATTCACGCATGACACTGTGATGCGAGCAGGGATTTATGCATACGCTTAATCACTCACGAAGCAGATGAGTGCGGCTTGAATATCTGTGGATAACTTTGTGGGTAAATCTAAGGGAAAAAGATGCCGCACGGAATTTCACGAAAAACAAATTTAAGTTTGATCTCTAAGCAGTTGAATTTAAACATGAATTTAGAAAAATTCAATTGTTAAAGAATGTTTCCAAGAATAAATATGCTTGTGGAATTTGTGGATAAACTTGTGAAGATTCTGATTTTTGCTTATCTTTTTTATCTTTTTTATTCAGCTTGAACTGCCGCCACCATGCGTTTGTGTTCGATCTTAGTACATCGATCCATCACCACCGCAATGCCAGCTTTCGCGGCCGCTTCAGCCGCCTCTTCATGGATCACACCGAGCTGCATCCAAATCATAGGCAGTCCTAAATTCTGCACTTCGGTGACGATTGCAGGAATCTCTTCAGACTTTCGAAAACAATCAACGATGTCGATCTGCGGATAGACTTGTTTCGCCGCCGCTAGATCCACAAAACAGGCGACGCCTTCAATACTCTGCCCCGCCAATACAGGATTCACACCGAGCACGGTGTAGCCCTGCTCTTGCAGATATTGCGCCACCTTGAAACTATCGCGCTCAGGCTTATTCGACAGTCCAACAATCGCTATCACTTTTGCGGTGTTTAAGAGCGCATCGATTTCAGATTCATTGAGAGTGTGCATATGATTTTCAGAGAGATTTTTTCAAACAGAGAACCGCATCAACAAGCGATCAACACCGCACAAATAACAAAGGCAGCCTAAGCTGCCTTTGTCTTCGTGCATTTGCTACGTGAGCACTGAAATTCCTATCGAGTCCGATGGAATTAGCGCTTAGAACGCAATTTCTGAATCGCTGCCAATTGTGCGATCGCTGATGCCAACTCGGCTTGTGCTTGCGCATAGTCGATGCTCGCTTCGCGATTAACCAAAGCTTCTTCTGCTAATTTCTTCGCTTCCAAAGCTTTTGCTTCATCAAGATCAGCGCCACGGATCGCTGTATCTGCCAACACGGTAACTGTATCAGGTTGAACTTCAAGGATACCGCCAGCAACGAATACGAATTCGTCTTCAGCTTTACCTTCTACCTTAATACGCACTGCGCCTGGCTTAATACGCGTGATCAATGGAGTGTGCTTTGGATAGATACCCAACTCACCTGATTCACCCGGCAACGCGACGAACAAAGCTTCGCCAGAAAAGATATTCTCTTCTGCAGAAACCACGTCAACGTGAATAGTATGTGCCATGTGCTAACCTTTTTAATTTGCTGCCCCTCCCCCGAGTTTAAGACTCTAGAGAGGGGGGCTTCATTCTTTACCGATCACGAGATCGATCAAGAATAATTAAGCTGCCATTTTCTTCGCTTTTTCGATCGCTTCGTCGATTGTACCTACCATGTAGAACGCTTGTTCTGGCAAGTGATCGAGTTCACCGGATGCAATCATCTTGAAGCCTTTGATTGTATCTTTCAGTGAAACGTATTTACCTGGGGAACCAGTAAACACCTCAGCAACGTGGAAAGGCTGAGACAAGAAACGTTGCATCTTACGTGCACGAGCAACGATCAACTTATCTTCAGGAGCCAATTCGTCCATACCCAAAATCGCGATAATGTCACGCAATTCTTTATAGCGTTGCAAAGTACCTTGAACAGCGCGTGCTGTTTCATAGTGCTCTTGACCAACAACTTGTGGGTCCAACTGACGGGATGTGGAATCCAATGGATCAACCGCTGGGTAAATACCCAAAGATGCGATGTCACGAGACAAAACAACGGTGGAATCCAAGTGAGCAAACGTTGTCGCTGGGGATGGATCTGTCAAGTCATCCGCTGGAACGTAAACTGCTTGAATAGAAGTAATAGAACCAGTCTTAGTGGAAGTAATACGTTCTTGCAAACGGCCCATTTCTTCAGCCAATGTAGGTTGGTAACCCACCGCGGAAGGCATACGGCCCAACAAAGCGGAAACTTCAGTACCAGCCAATGTGTAACGATAGATGTTATCGACGAAGAACAAAACGTCTTTACCTTCGTCACGGAAACCTTCCGCAATCGTCAAACCAGTCAAAGCAACGCGCAAACGGTTACCTGGTGGTTCATTCATCTGACCGTACACCATCGCTACTTTGGAATCTTCAGGCTTTTCCAAGTTAACAACGTTAGCGTCAGCCATTTCGTGGTAGAAGTCATTACCTTCACGAGTACGTTCACCAACACCAGCAAACACGGACAAACCACTGTGTGCTTTAGCGATGTTGTTGATCAACTCCATCATGTTAACGGTCTTACCAACACCCGCACCACCGAACAAACCGACTTTACCACCCTTCGCAAATGGGCAAACCAAGTCAATAACTTTGATACCGGTTTCCAACAATTCTTGCGATGGAGAGAGTTCGTCGTAAGCAGGTGCTTTACGGTGGATAGATGCTTGTGATTCACGGCTAACCGGACCACATTCATCAATTGGGTTACCCAATACGTCCATAATACGGCCCAATGTTGCTTTGCCGGTTGGAACCATAATTGGTTTACCTGTGTTGCTAATCATCATGCCGCGACGCAAACCATCAGATGTACCCAAAGCAATCGTACGGACGATACCGTCACCCAATTGCTGTTGGACTTCCAATGTCAGATCGGAGCCTTCCATTTTCAAGGCATCGTAAACCTTAGGCATCGCGTCGCGTGGAAATTCAACGTCCACAACAGCGCCGATACACTGAACGATTTTGCCATTAGCCATGTTCGTTCCTTCAATAATATTAAAATTCGTTTAAACCGCTGCCGCGCCGGCGACGATTTCGGAGAGCTCTTTTGTAATTGCAGCTTGACGGGTTTTGTTATAAACCAGTTTAAGCTCGGCAATCACATTACCCGCGTTATCACTTGCTGCTTTCATCGCCACCATACGTGCCGATTGTTCAGACGCCATGTTTTCTGCAACCGCTTGATAAATCAAAGCTTCAACATAACGCACCAACAATTCATCGATCACGGTTGCCGCATCAGGTTCGTACAAGTAATCCCATGCATGGGAAGACTTATCCGCTTCGAGCTTGTCCGATGTCAGAGGCAATAACTGCTCTAACACTGGTTCTTGCTTCATCGTGTTAATGAATTTGGTGTAGCACAAGTAGACCGCGTCGAGCTCGCCTTCCTGATAGGCATCCAGCAAAACTTTGACTGGACCAATCAATTTATCGAGGTGAGGTGTATCGCCCAATTGCACTGCGTGCGATACCACTTTTCCACCTACACGATTCAGGAAGCCGAGACCTTTATTACCAATCGCGACCGCTTCAATTTTTAAACCCTTACCTTCGAGTTCACGCATTTTGTTAGTAACAAGACGCAAGACGTTGGTGTTCAAACCACCGCACAAGCCTTTGTCTGTCGTTACCACGATCAAGCCAATCTTCTTGGCTTGATCTTGTTGAACCATGAAAGGATGCGTGTACTCTGGGTTGGCTTGTGACAAGTTAGCTGCGATATTACGAATCTTGTCACTGTAGGGACGAGCAGCACGCATTCTGTCCTGCGCTTTGCGCATTTTAGAAGCGGCAACCATTTCCATCGCCTTAGTGATCTTCTTCGTATTCTCTACGCTCTTGATCTTGCCACGTATCTCTTTACCTGCAGCCATGAGTATTGACTCCTTTTAGCTACGGTAAATTAAAATGCGCCGGATTTTTTGAAATCAGCAATTGCGGCAGCCATGGCAGCTTCGCCATCTTTGTCCATTTGCTTGGTTTCTTCGATCTTTTGCAACAACGCTGCTTGGTTAGTCTTCAAATGGTTATGCATACCGGATTCGAAAGCCAATACTTTCTTCACTGGTACATCATCCAAGAAGCCCTTGTTCACAGCGAACAAACTTGCAGCCATCAAGGAGATTGGCAATGGTGCGTACTGAGCTTGTTTCAACAATTCAGTCACGCGTGCACCACGATCCAACTGCTTGCGTGTTGCCTCGTCCAAGTCAGACGCGAACTGCGCAAACGCAGCCAATTCACGATACTGCGCCAAGTCAGTACGAATACCACCGGACAAGTTCTTGATAACTTTAGTCTGAGCAGCACCACCCACGCGAGACACGGAAATACCCGCGTTAATCGCTGGACGAATACCGGAGTTGAACAAGGAAGTTTCCAAGAAGATCTGACCGTCAGTAATCGAAATTACGTTGGTTGGAACGAACGCAGAAACGTCACCTGCTTGAGTTTCAATGATAGGCAATGCAGTCAAAGAACCAGTCTTACCTTTTACAGCACCATTTGTGAATGCTTCAACGTAGTCTGGATTAACACGTGCTGCACGTTCCAACAAACGGGAGTGCAAATAGAACACGTCACCTGGATACGCTTCACGACCTGGTGGACGGCGCAACAACAGGGAAACCTGACGGTAAGCAACCGCTTGCTTGGACAAATCGTCATACACGATCAAAGCATCTTCGCCACGATCACGGAAGTATTCGCCCATTGCGCAACCAGAGTACGCAGAAACGTATTGCATCGCTGCAGATTCAGATGCAGTCGCTGCCACAACGATGGTGTATTCCATCGCGCCGTGTGCTTCCAAAGCGCGCACAACGTTTTTAATGGAAGATGCTTTTTGACCAATCGCTACATAGATACATGTAACGCCTTGACCTTTTTGATTGATGATAGAGTCAATCGCAACAGCTGTCTTACCAGTTTGACGATCGCCAATGATCAATTCACGTTGACCACGACCAACTGGAACCATGGAGTCGATAGACTTCAAACCAGTTTGCAATGGTTGGGAAACGGATTGACGAGCAATAACGCCTGGAGCGATCTTTTCGATCGGAGCTGTCAAACTTGTGTTGATTGGACCTTTACCGTCGATTGGTTGACCCAATGCATTGACCACGCGGCCACGCAATTCAGGACCAATTGGTACTTCCAAAATACGACCAGTACATTTCACTGTGTCGCCTTCGGAAATGTGTTCGTAGTCACCGAGAATAACGGCACCAACGGAATCACGTTCCAAGTTCAAAGCCAGACCAAATGTATTGCCTGGGAATTCCAACATCTCACCTTGCATCGCATCGGACAAACCGTGGATGCGGCAGATGCCGTCGGTAACGGAAATAACCGTACCTTGATTACGAATCTCAGCGCTGTCACCAAGGCCTTGGATACGGCTCTTGATCAACTCGCTGATTTCTGATGGGTTGAGTTGCATACAAACTCCTAAAATTGTTTCAGTACTTAAACAGCTTGCGCCACCAAGGGCTTAAGCTGTCAAAGCGTTGTGCATCTGTTGCAGCTTGGCACGAACCGAAGTATCCAGCACTTGATCACCAACCACGATACGCACACCACCGATCAAAGAAGAATCGACTTTGATTGTTGGGTGCAATTTGCGACCAAATTTCTTTTCCAATGTTGCTGTCAAATCGCTTACTTGTGCTGCAGACATGTCGAAAGCGCTCGTGATTTCCGCATCAGCAGCGCCAGCGTCGGCGTTCTGCAAAGCGTGAAATTGTGCTGCGATTTCAGGCAACAAAGTTAAACGGTCATATTCAGTCAAAGTGTTGATGAAGTTCTTCGCTTCAGCAGTTACTGTTGACTTCAACACGGACAAGAAAGCCTCAGCAGTTTGCGCTGCGGAGACTTTGGGGTTGTGTGCAAGAGCCACTACATCTGGATGTGCCGCAGCTTGCGCCATCTCGGCAACTAGTTCCGACCAAGCGGACAAGTTGCCGGATTTAGCAACGCGATACAACGCTTCTGCGTATGGACGAGCGATCGTTGCGAGTTCAGCCATGATTAGAGCTCAGTCTTCAATTGGTTGAGCAAATCTGCATGAGCCGCTGCATTCACTTCGCGCTTCAAGATTTGCTCTGCGCCTTTGACTGCCAAAGCAGCAACTTGGTCGCGCAATTCTTCACGTGCTTTCGTGACTTGATTTGCAGCTTCTGCTTGCGCAGCAGCGATGATACGTGCCGCTTCTGCATTTGCAGCGTTCTTAGCTTCTTCGATGATCAGTTGTCCACGCTTTTCAGCGTTAGCAACTTGTTTTACACCTTCTTCGCGAGCCGTTGCCAATTCGAGCTGAACTTTTTTCTCAGCTTCTTTCATGGCAGCTTGGCCTTGATCTGCAGCCGCCAAACCGTCAGCGATTTTCTTTCTGCGATCATCGATGGCGCCGATCAACGGTGGCCATACGAATTTCATGGTGAACCAAGCGAGGACGAAAAATACGACCGCTTGGTACCACATTGTTTGATTAAGATTCATGTCGTTTCCTTGTCTGAATTATCGTTCCGCAGATGCTGGACGAAAGCGCCAGCACCACGGTAGAAGAAGGAAATTCAATTAACCTTTGAATGGGTTAGCTGTTGCGAAGAACATAGCGATACCAACACCGATAATGAACGCAGCGTCGATCAAACCAGCCAACAACAACATTTTGCCTTGCAATTTGTCCATCAATTCTGGTTGACGAGCAGATGCTTCCAAATATTTACCACCCATCATAGCGATACCGATACATGCACCCAAAGCGCCCAAACCGATGATCAAACCACAAGCCAAAGCTACCAATGCGACGTTAGTCATGAGAAAACTCCTAAAAGTTAAAAATTAAAAATACCAAAACCAAAAAACCAAAACCTAAAACCAATACTAGAACTGATTACTTCACTTGAAGTGGTGCTGAGAATGTTTGATTCTCAGCACCGCTTCGAATTAGTGTGCATCGTGAGATTGACCCATATACACCAAGGTCAACATCATGAAGATGAACGCTTGCAAGAACACGATCAAAATGTGGAAGATCGCCCAAATAGAACCAGCAATCACCTGACCGATACCGCCGATGTGGCTGTAAGCACCGAGCAAAGCGATCAACAAGAACAACAATTCGCCCGCGAACATGTTACCGAAAAGTCGCATACCGAGAGAGAAGGTTTTTGCTGCGAATTCGACCAAGTTCAACAAGATATTGAATGGCAACATCGCTGGGCCGAAAGGTGCTGTGCACAATTCTTTGATGAAACCACCAACACCTTTAATTTTGAAGGAGTAGTAAATCATCAAGAAGAACACACCAACGGAGATACCCAAAGTACCGTTCAAGTCAGCAGTTGGCACCACGCGGTGGTGCATTTCTGGATCCAAGCCAAACAATGGGAACAACCAAACAGAGAACAAATCGACTGGCAAGAAATCCATGGAGTTCATCAAAGAAACCCACATGAATACAGTCAACGCCATTGGTGCGATGAAAGATACGTTACCGTGCACAATGCTTTTAGCTTGGCCATCGACCATCTCGACCAACATTTCGATCGCACATTGGAAGCGGCTTGGCACGCCTGCTGTGGCTTTACGGGATGCCATGAACATCAAGATGATGGCTAACAAACCGCATACAACTGACCAAATGATGGTGTCGTAGTTGATATAGGACATATCAACCAAAGCTGTTTGTTGCTCATGGGAATTGGCCAAGTGACCTAGATGGTGGCCAATGTACTCTGACGGGGTAGGTGCGTGCGCTGCGCTCATAATCATTGCCTAAAGAGAAGAATTAAATAACTTTTGAGTACCACGATGAAAGCAGCGATAAACGCCAGCCAATTCAAATCGGGGTAAAACATGATCACTGCGCCGAAGAGCGCAATGTTCATCGCAATCTTTATAAATTCACCGATGAAAAAATTCATCGGACTTCCGCCGGGCTTTCGCGTGCTGCTTAATAAGCGCAAGGCGAAGAAGGCGTTAGGAATGGCGCAACAAAGGCCACCAAGCAAAGCTGAAATTCCCGCGGAGAGGCCAGACACTAAGCTTGCCACCAGCGCCACTAGAAAAGCTGCCGCAAATTGCAGCAGGATAATGCGCGCCATGCCTTCCCTCGATTCTTGAATCGTTCAGTTTTACTTCTGATTTTTTTATTGTTCAACTTCCCTCATACCCCGTAGAGCAATTAAGGAAGTTGTTTTGCATCTTCTGATGCGTTCTATTAACCGCGATTATTTTTCATTTTCTACTTCGTTTTTGCACCATTTTTAGGCGCGAGCGAAGCCGCGTTTAATAAAACCACGGAATTATACGTGTTTGTTACACCCAGCGTCAAACGTTTGATGCAACGCAACATATTTAGCTTTGCAAAACTTTTCCCTAATTGTCTTTGCTCTATGTCGATGATTTCTAAGAAAAATCAGAAAAAATTAGTATTTTGACTTGATTCTCAATTTTCGCTTCAATGGCCACGAATCTTCAAAATGATGCCATCCAAAGAATCGAGATCGGCGAAATCAATAATCATTTGGCCGCGACCTTTGCTGCCCAGTTTTAGTGCAACTTGGGTTGCTAACAGGTCAGAAAGCTCCTCTTCCAAGCGCGTGATGTCACGAGACTTTTCTGCTTTTTCGCGTGGCTTGCTTGGATTAGTGAGTTCTGCGGTGGTTTTGGTCACGAGTTTTTCAGTGTCGCGTACGGACAAGCGTTTGGCCACCACTTGATTGGCCAACTGAATCTGGGTCGCAGAGTCGACTGCCAACAAAGCACGTGCGTGGCCCATATCGATATCACCGGCCATCAACATGGTTTGCACTGGGCGCGCCAAGTTTAGCAAGCGCAAAAGATTGGAGACGGCGCTACGAGAGCGGCCAACCGATTGCGCCGCTTGCTCGTGGGTGAAGGAGAAATCGGTAATGAGACGATGAATACCCTGCGCTTCTTCCAAAGGATTCAGATCTTCACGTTGGATGTTTTCGATCAAGGCCATCGCAGCGGCGGCTTGATCATCGACATCCTTCACCAGCACCGGCACTTCGGCCAAGCCCGCTAATTGAGAAGCGCGGAAACGACGCTCACCAGCAATAATCTCATACTGAGTTTGACCATTGTTCTGGCCAACAGGTCGTACCAAGATAGGCTGCATCAAGCCTTGTGCTTTAATCGACGCTGCTAGTTCAGCCAAAGCGCCCTCATCCATGCGCGTACGCGGCTGATACTTACCTGCCTGCATTTGTGTCACAGGCAAGGTGCTGGGTGCGCCTGCGACCGTTGGTACGGCATCGGCGAAGTCCTCTGCGCCACCCAATAATGCGTCCAAACCGCGACCCAAACCTTTTTGTTTTTTTGCTGCTGCCATCATCTTATTTCTTTTCCAAAGTTTTAATACGTTCAACCATTTCTGCACCGAAAGCGATGTAGGCCTGCGCACCTTTCGACGCAGGATCAAACACCACCCCCGGAATTCCGTATGAAGGCGCCTCAGCGAGGCGCACATTGCGTGGAATCAAAGTCTTAAAGACCTTGTCACCAAAGTGACGTTCCAATTGATCTGAGACTTGCTGCGACAAGGTCATGCGCGGATCAAACATCACGCGTAACAAACCAACGATCTTCAGATCTGGATTCAAATTCGCAGCGACCTTCTTGATCGTGTTGGCTAAGTCGGACAGACCTTCTAGCGCATAGTATTCGCATTGCATAGGAATGACGACGCCATGCGCTGCGCACAGTCCATTCAAAGTCAACATCGACAATGCTGGCGGGCAGTCGATCAAGACAAAGTCATATTCGGCATCGACTTCCGCTAAGGCCATGCGCAAACGCTTGTCGCGATTCTCAAGTTCCACCATTTCCACTTCGGCACCGGCCAAGTCGCGGTTCGCGGGCAGAACATCGAAACCGCCCGATTCGGAACGAACGCGGGCGGTCTTCACATCGGACATGCCGAGCAAGACTTGATAAACAGAAGCTTGCAACTTCGCCTTGTTAATCCCTGCTCCCATCGTGGCGTTACCTTGTGGATCAAGATCGACCAAGAGCACGCGCTGGTCGAGTTTCGCCAGGCCCGCCGCGAGGTTAACCGTTGTAGTGGTTTTTCCTACACCACCTTTTTGATTGGCAACGCAAAATATTTTAGCCATAGTCTCTCAAGTGTTATTGTGGCAAACTAAAATGACAAATCAAAATATCTATATAAAAATACTATACAAATAATTACTATTATTAAAATCAATCATGTAAAAACTTACGTGAGACGTGCTGAGATTTCATCGAGTGCTTTCGGTTTCACGTGTAACCAAATTCACTCAGGAAAATACGACCAGCGCCAAAATCACTACCATCTCAATTTTCACATTTTCGTATCACGACTAGATGACGTTCCACGTGTAACCCGGGCACCTTCAACTCTTCAATCCGTTCTACTTCCCATCCCTCAGGCAAACGCTCAATTTCATCTTGAGGCGAGACACCCTTCATCGCAAAAAACCGACCGCCTTCACGCAACAAATGATGCGACCAATTGACGAAGTTATTGAGCTCAGAAAACGCGCGTGAGGTAATCACATGAAACGGATGCTCAACCTTGAGTAACTCAACCCGACCGGTATGCACCGTAACGTTTTTGAGTTTCAGCTCGGCTTTCACCTGTGTCAAAAACGCTGTCTTCTTATTGACGATATCAATCATGCTGACCGCAGCCTCGGGATACATGATCGCCAAAATAATGGCGGGCAAACCACCACCCGAACCGACATCCAAAATCGAGGGTACGCCAGCAAACGCATGCACCGCAGAAAGTGAATCAAGAATATGCAGTTTGATCATTTCATGCGGATCGCGCACAGAGGTGAGGTTGTAAACCGAGTTCCACTTTACTAGCAGCGCGAGATAAGCCAACATCTTTTCGATTTGATCTTCACTGACCGCAAAGGGCAACTGCGCGACACCGTCTCTCAGCTCGCGGCCAAGACTTTCTTTATCGAAGTGTTTCATCAAGAGGCGCTCACTTCCTGCTCAGGAACTTCAGAAGCGAATCCTTTGAAGCCACGTTTTTTCAGATGCACCAACAACAGTGAAACCGCGGCTGGAGTGACGCCCGAAATACGACCACACTGCCCTAGCGTTTCGGGTTTTTGTGCACTGAGTTTTTGCTTGACCTCAATCGACAATCCCGTGACTTCGAAGTAATCGAGATTAGCCGGCATCTTCAAGTTTTCGTAGTGTGCTTGACGTTCGACTTCTTTAGCCTGACGTCCGATATAGCCCGAATATTTCACCTGAATTTCGACCTGCTCTTTGACCGCCGGATCGACGACTGGCTCACCAGCTAGTGCCTGCCCTTCGACACCTTTGAGTGTCATCAAATGATCATATGTGACTTGTGGACGGCGCAATAAATCGGCCAATGAGTATTCACGTTCCAATGCTTTACCCACCACACGTTCGGCTTCCACATCAGGAACGATGCGCGGATTAACCC
Organism: Undibacterium cyanobacteriorum; assembly: GCF_031326225.1. GTDB lineage: Bacteria > Pseudomonadota > Gammaproteobacteria > Burkholderiales > Burkholderiaceae_D > Undibacterium > Undibacterium cyanobacteriorum. The sequence goes on from NZ_CP133720.1 coordinate 4,521,525, forward strand.
ACGTTGATTTCAAGCGTTCGAGCTCACGGGCCACTGCTTCGCGCTTGGCCTCAAACGCTTGCCACTGCACATCACTGACACAACCGAGGCGACGACCGATCTCGGTCAGGCGCATATCGGCATTATCCTCACGCAAACTGAGACGGAATTCGGCACGACTAGTGAACATACGATAGGGTTCTTGCACACCTTTGGTGACCAAATCATCGACCAAGACACCCAGATAAGCCTCGTCGCGACGAGGAATCCACGCCTCTTTTCCTTGCGTTTGCAGGGCTGCATTGATACCGGCCAGCATGCCTTGCGCGGCCGCTTCTTCGTAGCCGGTCGTTCCGTTAATCTGACCTGCAAAGAATAAACCTTGAATCGCCCGTGTTTCCAAGGACGTTTTCAAACCACGCGGATCAAAATAATCATACTCAATCGCATAACCAGGACGCAGAATATAGGCGTTTTCCATACCGACCATGGAGCGCACTAAGTCCAATTGCACGTCAAATGGCAAGCTCGTTGAGATGCCATTTGGGTAGAATTCATTGGTGGTGAGACCCTCTGGCTCAAGAAAAATCTGATGCGATTCCTTGCCTGAAAAGCGATGAATCTTATCTTCAATCGATGGGCAGTAGCGTGGCCCCACCCCTTCAATCACACCCGTGTACATCGGGCTACGATCCAAACCTGCGCGAATAATATCGTGGGTTTTCTCATTAGTATGGGTAATCCAGCATGGCAATTGACGCGGATGCATCGCGACATTACCCATGACTGAGAAGACTGGAATCGGATCCAGATCACCGGGCTGCTCCTGCATCTTAGAAAAATCGATGCTGCGACCGTCGATGCGAGGTGGCGTACCTGTCTTTAGGCGACCTTGCGGCAGTGCCAATTCCTTCAAGCGACGTGACAAAGAAATCGCTGGCGGATCGCCAGCACGACCAGCCGAGTAGTTATTCAGTCCAACATGAATCTTCCCATCAAGGAAAGTACCCGCAGTAAGAACCACCGCACGAGCACGGAATTTCAAACCAACTTGGGTCACTGCGCCGATCACGCGGTCGCCTTCAACCATCAAATCATCGACCGCTTGCTGGAAAATCCACAGATTTTCTTGGTTTTCGAGACGACCACGGATCGCCTGTTTGTACAAAATGCGGTCCGCTTGGGCACGCGTCGCGCGCACAGCCGGACCTTTAGACGAGTTCAAAATACGAAATTGGATACCTGCCTCATCGGTCGCAATAGCCATCGCGCCGCCCATGGCATCGACTTCTTTAACAAGATGACCTTTACCAATACCACCAATCGATGGATTGCAAGACATCTGCCCTAAGGTCTCAATATTGTGGGTAAGTAGGAGCGTCGACTGCCCCATTCGGGCAGAAGCCAAGGCAGCCTCCGTACCGGCGTGACCGCCGCCGACGACGATAACATCGAATTCTTTTGGATAAAACATGAAAGTGACTCTAGGTGGGATTTTCTTACAGAGGCACGATTATAGATGCTTTTACCTTGAATTCCGCTTTTGAAAACCAAAAAGAACAAATTAATCACACTGTTTCACGTGAAACAGTGTGCAATTACATCAAGATTGCAGCGATGACGACTACCAACCCAAGACCAAGCAAAGCAATATAAGCACGCAAGACCCATTTGTTCTGAGGAGGCGCAACTGATTTCTTGCGCTTCTTCTTTTGACGCTTGGGCGCTGGATAAACCTCCACCAACTTCTTTACGCGCTTGCTCTTATCAGGAATTTCCTCACCATCCAACGGAATGAAAAGATCAACATCATCCTGCTTCGAACGCTGACGCACGGATCGCACCGAGTTGCTTTTCGTGTCAACCACAAGTCCCGAACCGCTCTCCACTCCGCCCATAGATGAGGAAAAGAAATCATCCGATGTCGGATCTCCCGACCCCATATCGAGCCGGGCCAAAGCTTCAATCAAGCCCAAACCCAATAAGGACTTCACAGACTCGCGAAATTTATTACGTGCATCGACATCAAACGGGGCCAACATCAGTTCCACCGTGCTCACACCATCTATCGACACCAACACAATTTGATCCATCTTCGCCAATTGCAGCGCGCGCTCACGGATCTCCTGATCGCCAGCCTCAGTCCGCTTAAAGATCGTATCGTCAGTCCAACTCAAGATTCACACTCTCCGGATGTTTCACGTGAAACAAAGCTATTTTAAAAATGCGTCATAACTCGTCCTAAAGATTAGCGCAGTCACGACAAACAGAAATACTTTTCTGACGAATTCACTACCCAACCGAATCGCCAAACGACTACCACTGATGGAGCCCACTACACCCCACAGCGCCATCCACAATCCAAGCATCCACATCACATTTCCACTATACCCGAACCATAACAGCGCCGCAGCATTACAAGAAACATTCAATAGTTTAGCCGCAGCCGAGCCATGTAGAAAGTCATATCCGAACACACGTACAAAAACAAAGACAAAAAAACTGCCCGTGCCAGGGCCAAAAAACCCATCATAAAATCCAATCAAAGCGCCGAAGCCCACACCCAAATACAGTTCTTGCTGGTCGTTCCAACGACGCTGGTGCTGACTACCGAGATCCTTCTTACTGAAAGTGTAAATCGCTATCAATAAAAGTACGAAGGGAAGAATTTTTCGTAGGTAAGTTGGTGGCACATAGGTCAAGGTGATCGCACCAAGAAATGCGAAAGCAAACGCCGCCAACGCCGATGGAATAATAAGCCCCCAACGCAAACGAACAGATTTTAGATAGTTCCGTGCAGCAACAGACGTTCCCCAAATTCCCGCAAACTTACTCGTCCCAATCAAACTCGATGGACTACTGTTGGGGAAAACCGAAAACAAACTGGGTAGTTGAATCAAGCCACCACCACCGACCACCGCATCGACAAAACCTGCAAAAAAAGCAGCAATTGCAAGGAATGCAAATTCCATTAATAGCTTTCAAAATAAAGGCTTACAGAATATCAGTTGAGATTGCAAACACAAGAAAACATTGTTGTTTTCCGCGTCAAAAATTGAGCTCTCGATTGACACCCACAAAGAGAAAATGATCTCATCACGCCTTGCATAGAATCATCGAAAAAGTACTCTCAGAAGTGCTGAAGCAACCGAGTCATCAAAGATGAGCCGGAGGGAGCAACATCATATCTTTTATCCAAAGATATGCTAATAAAAAACCCAACACAGGAGTCCACAATGATTGAAAAAGTAATCTCTCGTTCTGTCAAAGCGATCTTCACTGGCGGCCTAGTTGCTAGCGCAGGTCTCATGGCAACACAGGCTTATGCACAAGAGCAAAAAGCCGAAGCCGTCGTGATTACAGGTACGCGCATCACGACACCAGGTACAACCTCAAACAGCCCGATCACTTCATTAAGCGCAGCCGACATTCAAGCAGCGCAACCTGTTGCAGTCGAAGAGTTCTTTAAAGGTATTCCCGCTGCCGTACCATCGATTGGTCCAGGCACCAATAACGGTACCGGTGGTGCAGCGACCATCGATATGCGCGGTCTTGGCAGCAACCGCACCTTGGTGCTGGTCAATGGTCGACGCTTGGTTCCTTACAACCTCAGTGGTGTGGTTGATACCAATGCTATTCCAGTATCCTTGCTCAATCGCGTCGATCTCATGACCGGTGGTGCTTCCGTGGTTTACGGTGCAGATGCTGTTGCAGGCGTCGTGAACTTCAACCTCAAGAAAAACTTCCGCGGCTTCGAAGTCAATACATCTACAGGTGTCTCTGGTGATCGTGATGCAAAACGCAATCGTATCGATGTCACCATGGGTGCAGCTCTTGACGGAGGCAAAGGTAACGTAGCCTTGAGTCTCGGCAAAACCAAAGTGGATCCATTTACACAAGCTCAACGTTCATGGTCACGTCAAGGTATCGCTTCTACCACTGGTACAGTACAAGGCTCTAACACCACAGTTCCTTCACAGATCACAATAGCAAAAGGTACCGGTGGTACCGACACATTGGCAGGCGCGTGGCAAGTTGATCCAACCAAAGGACTCTTGGTTCAACCAGTAGGTACCTTCAACTTCAACCCAGACAATTACTACAACACGGGTATGGATCGTAGCCAAGCGACTGCTTTGGCAAACTACAAGATCAACGAGTACTTCGAGCCTTACACCGAGGTCTTCTACACTGATAGTGCCGTCTCTTCACAATTAGCTTCGACCGGCTCGTTTGCAACGACCTTCGATGTGCCAATTGGCAACCCTTACATCCCACAAGCAATGCGTGACCAAATCTGCTTGCGCCGTGGCATCGCCGCTGCCAATTGCGTCTCTGGTAACTCGACGATTGTTCCAATGTTGGTTGATCGCCGCTTCACAGAGCTGGGTCCACGCTTCAACGATTACACAACGAAAACCTTCCAGTACAACATCGGTACAAAGGGCGACCTGATCGCCGGCTGGACTTACGATGCGTACTTCTCACGCGGCGCATCTGATCAAACCAGTATTCGCCGTAACTGGGGCTCTTTCGCAAAAATGCGCCAAGCTCTGAACGCGTTGAACACAAGCACTTGTGTCACCAACACGAATGGCTGCGTACCACTCAATGTATTCGGTGCTGAAGGATCCATCAATGCCGATATGGCGAAGTTCATCAATATGGATGGCATTACCTTATTGAACGTAACTCAAGATGTGACTTCCTTCTCGACCTCTGGCGATCTTGGCGATTTCGTGCAAAGCCCATGGGCACGTCAACCAATCACGATGTCAGTATCGGCTGAACAACGCAAAACAAGTTCATCATCAACCGCAGATGAAGGCACACAATCAGGCGACTTAGCTGGTGCCGGTGGTGCCAATCCAAATCGTAAGGGCTCTTTCCGTATGAAAGAGTACGCGATGGAAATGAATGTACCTTTGCTCAAAGATAAATTCATGGCGCGTAATCTCGGTTTGGAATTAGGTTACCGTAATACGGATTTCAGCACTTCTGCGCAAAACCGCAGCTACAACAGCTACAAATACGGCGGCGAATGGGAACCAGTAAAGAGCTTCCGCGTTCGTGGTATGGTTCAGTTGGCGACTCGTGCCCCGAACATCAGCGAATTGTTTAGCCCAACCTCGACTGGTTTGAGCAACTTGGCCAAAGATCCTTGCCAAGGCAATTTGATCAATGCTGGTGAAGCCAACACTGCGGGTACCTTGTCCAATTTGTGCCGCTTAACTGGCGTTCCAGTCGGCGCGATCGGCACTGTGGCGCAGCCATCCGCAGGCCAGATTAACCGTCTCTCTGGTGGCAATCCAAACCTGGCACCTGAAGAAGCGAAGAGCAAAACTTTGGGCTTCGTGATTGAACCGATCGCTAAGATGGCTATTAGCGTTGACTACTACCAAATTTTGATCACCAAGGCGATCACAACACCATCTGTTGCTGATATTTTGGACGGTTGCTATAGCACCAAATTCAATCCAAGTTTGGGCTTCAACGCTTCTTGTGCAGCGATTGGTCGTAACGTCAATAACGGTACGCTGAATGGTCCAGCATCTGAATCTAAGGGTGTCGCTGTTCAATTGTCGAACCTTGGTGTCGTGAAGACGAGTGGCTACGATTTGAACGCAATGTATCAAATGCCATTGAGCCAACTTGGCTTTGCTCCAAGTGCTGGTAAATTGGACTTAAGCTTGAGCTACAACAAAGTTAATTCCAACTTATTCCAAGCCACACCAGCGTCCATCAATCGTGATTGCTTAGGCTACTACTCTGTCTCTTGCTCGAATTTGATTTACAAAAACAAATTCAACCAACGTACCACTTGGAGCTTCGGTGACTTTAGCGTCGGCTACAACTGGCGTCATGTCAGTGGTTTGGTCATTGAACCATTGGCAAACCCAACCAAGACCGATGGCACGCCAACCTTCTTGCCTGCTTACTCTAAGATTGATGCTCATAACTACTTGGACTTGAATGCAAGCTGGAACTTCAGCAAAAACATCAAGATCAACTTGAGCATCGCCAATGCAACAGGCAAAACGCCACCATTCGTTGGAAACACTGTTTCTGGCACAGGTGTCAACGCTGGTAATACCTTCCCACAATTCTATGACGTCGTGGGTCGTTACTACACAGTTGGTGCGAACTTCAAGTTCTAATCGAGCGATCGTGTGAAGAAAAATGGCGAGCAAGAGCTCGCCATTTTTTTCGCCTAAGCCTAATGATCAGGCAAACAGACAAACGATTTATTTCGCGACAGGCATCGAAAACTCAGCCCCCTTAGCGATACTATCGGGCCAGCGCTGCATCACCGATTTGTAACGCGTATAGAAGCGGATCCCCTCTTCTCCATATGCATGTACATCGCCAAACAAAGAACGCTTCCATCCACCAAAGGAATGCCATGCCATCGGTACCGGAATCGGTACATTAATTCCCACCATACCGACTTGTACACGGCGTGAAAACTCACGCGCTGTGTTGCCATCAGAAGTGAAGATCGACACGCCGTTGCCATACTCGTGGCGATTGATCAGCTCCAAGGCTTGAGTGAAATTGTCGACGCGAATCACACACAACACGGGACCAAAAATTTCCTCGCGATGAATCTGCATGCCCTCTTGTACGTGATCGAACAAAGATCCGCCCAAGAAATAACCATGCTCATGTCCCTCAATCTGAATCGCACGACCATCTACGACCAGCTGTGCACCTTCGCGTACGCCAGCTTCAATCAGACTAAGAATCTTTTCTTTGTGCGCGGCGCTGACTACAGGTCCCATCTCGACCCCAGCCTCCACTCCAGAACCGACTTTCAAAGCCTTTACACGCGGCGCCAAGCGTTCAATTAGAGTATCCCCTACCTCACCCACTGCCACCGCCACAGAAATCGCCATACAGCGTTCTCCAGCCGATCCATACGCCGCTCCCATCAAGGCATCGAGCACTTGGTCCAGATCAGCATCCGGCATCACCACTAAATGGTTTTTCGCACCGCCGAGCGCTTGCACGCGCTTCCCGCGGCGAGTACCTTCTTGATAAATGTATTCAGCAATCGGCGTCGAACCCACGAAAGATACGGCGGCCACTTGAGGGTGTTCTAACAAACGATCGACCGCGAGCTTATCGCCTTGCACCACATTAAAGACACCATCAGGAAGCCCCGCCTGACGGAACAAATCAGCAATCATCAATGAAGCCGATGGGTCACGTTCCGAAGGCTTTAAAATGAAGGTATTTCCGGTGGCGATTGCCATAGGTGCCATCCACATCGGTACCATAAAAGGAAAATTGAAAGGCGTAATACCGACACAAACCCCGAGTGCCTGACGCAAATTCCAATTATCGATGCCGCCACCAATATTGTCCGAAAACTGGGTCTTCAATAGTTGCGGTAAGCCACAGCAAAACTCAACGATTTCTAAACCGCGCGTGATCTCTCCCATCGCATCAGACAAAATCTTGCCATGCTCACGCGTAATGATGGCTGCCAATTCGGCCTGATGCTGTTCGAGTAGTTCTTTGAACTTAAACAGTATCCGTGCCCGTTTCAAAGGAGCGGTCTCTGACCAAGCGGGGAAGGCTTGATAAGCTGCTTGTACAGCCTGATCAACCTCTTCCTGCGTTGCCAACACCACCTCGGCGCAAGGGCTACCGTGAGCTGGATTAAACACCGCTTGTCGCCGTGTATGGGATGATTCAACTTCCTCACCATTGATATAGTGGCCAATTACCTGGGTAGTCACTTCTGCATCCTTGTTGTTTGTTATATTCAATATCTGATCACTGATTGTCGACGCCATAAACTGTCCCGCTCAGATCAAATCGACATAGAATCGATATCAAGAGTCAGATGGCCTGAGTGATCAATAGGGTGGTAGACTATGACGTCACTTGTACCTGAACTTGTACTTGTAAAGAGACCTTTAAAATACCTTAAAACGAAGCTCGAGCTAGATGCAAAAACGCATCCTCAAAGCACGAGCAATCATCATTTGATGCCGTCTCTCACTCTACTTAGTCTGCTTAGTCTGCTCATTCTTATACCGCATCCACTATACCGATAATACCGATAATCTATGGCACGCTCAACCAAAGCCAGTACCGCCGTTCTACGACTTAAAGAACGTACTCAACAAGCACCGTATTCGATGGTGTCGACCGGTAGTGGCCATTTCTATCTGGTACTCCAAGATAACGCCGGCCAAACACAGCAGCTTTGTGCTCCCATGGAGATTGACGACTTTGTTCAATTTGTCAATAATCTGCACAAAGCCGCGCCACGCAAAGCGAGTAAATTAGATCTCGCTTTCGAACAGAAAATTCAGCGTAGCAAAGTTCAGAAATAAGGGATTTCACCTCCTATTTCATTACGCAATTTTGAATAAATACAGCACCTCACCCTCTGCTCAATCAACTCAACCAACATTCTATGAAACTTCATTCCGCACTAATTTCCATCGGCATGATCGCTGCTACAAACTGCCTCATCAATCCCGTTTTCGCACAAGACGGAAAACCGCAAACTGAGGTCGCGGCATCTGCGGCATCAGCTACTTCAGCAGCCGTTGTTAGTTCTCAGACCGAATCGGCGCTCAAAGAACTCAAAGTGATCGATACCGTAGTCGGTACAGGAGACGAGGCGCAAGCGGGTAAATTGGCGGTCGTGCACTATAGTGGTTGGTTATATGATCCGAACGCTGCAGACCTGCACGGCAAAGCCTTTGATAGTTCCGTCAATCGTGGTCCATTTACCTTTCCACTTGGCGCGCGTCGTGTGATTCAAGGTTGGGACCAAGGTGTGCAAGGCATGAAGGTTGGCGGTAAGCGTACCCTAATCATTCCATCAAGTATGGCTTACGGTGAGCGCAACATTGGCAATGGTTTGATTCCTCCTAACTCTGACTTGATTTTTGATGTCGAACTATTGGAAGTTAAGGCATTAATCCCACCAGCAGAACCGCAAGTACCGAATGTGCCAGTCGAAAAAATCGACAGAAAAGTTGGCAAAGGCAAAGAAGCGGTAGCAGGCAAGAAAGTCATCGTGCATTACACCGGTTGGTTGCGTGATCCAAAAGCCAAAGACCAACATGGCAAAGAATTTGATAGCTCCATCAAGCGTGAACCGTTTAGTTTCACTCTCGGTGCACGTGAAGTGATTCCTGGTTGGGACCAAGGCGTGGCTGGCATGAAAGAAGGTGGCAAACGTACCTTAATCATCCCTGCCGTCATGGCCTACGGAAGCCGCGGCGTTGGCAATGGTTTGATTCCACCAAACTCTGATCTCGTCTTTGACGTTCAACTGATCAAAGTGAAATAAACGCATAAGTAAGTAAATAAGTGCGTAAATAAGCATCACCAAATTTTTTAACAAGCACAAAGAGTACTGACGATCAGTGGGTTAATATGGAACCCTCTCATTCTAGGTACTCTTTTTCTATATAGCCTTTGCATTTACATGAGTACTTTGCCCTCTCCATTGCAAGACAATGCACTCAGCTATCTACGCGCTTATCCGACTTCGATTCAAGACCAAGTCAAACAGCTCATTGCGCAAGAACGCTTAGGCCAATATCTACTCGCAAAGTATCCTGAATGTCATGCGGTGCGAACCGATAAAGCCTTGTATCAGTACGTACAAGAACTCAAATCAAGCCATCTTCGCAATGGAGAGCAGCTCAGTAAAGTCGTGTTCGATAACAAACTCCACGTAATTCGAAATGCGCTAGGAACGCATAGCTATGTCTCGCGTGTTCAAGGAAGCAAACTCAAAACTAAAAACGAAATTCGGATTGCTAGTTTGTTTAAGACTGCTCCGGAAGCGTTTCTCAAAATGATTGTGGTGCATGAACTTGCGCATCTGAAGGAAAAAGAACACAACAAGTCCTTCTATCAACTCTGCACTCACCTCGAGCCACAGTACCATCAATATGAACTCGACTGTCGTATCTATTTAAGCTATCTTGATCTCTACCAGCAAAGCTTGTGGTCACCAACACTTAGCTAGCAGGCTATGAAATCTTTCATTGAATACAGCCAGGTAAATAAAGTTAGATAAGCACCACGATTTTACGCTCAACTGATTTTTACTCGACCAAGTACATACAATCGAGTCACTTGTAATCATGGAGAATTTGTGATGCAGTACATCCTCGCCCTAGATCAAGGAACTTCCAGTTCCCGCACCATCCTTTTCAATCGTCGCGGCGAGCTAGTCCATAGTGCTCAGCTTGAGTTTCCGCAATACTATCCACAAGCATCTTGGGTCGAACACAATCCGCTTGAAATTTGGCAGAGCCAAAAGAACACGATCGAACAAGTTTTAAAAGATAGCAAAGTCCAACTGCGTGACATCGCGGGTATTGGTATCACCAATCAACGAGAAACCTGCATTGTGTGGCACCGCGAAAGTGGAAAGCCCATTTATCCCGCCATCGTTTGGCAAGATCGCCGCACCGCGAATTACTGTCAGCAATTACGTGAACAAGGTCATGCTGATCTGATCCAACAAAAAACCGGGCTGGTACTGGATCCCTACTTCTCGGCGACAAAACTCGCGTGGATACTTGATCATGTCCCTCATGCACGACAACAAGCAGAAAATGGTGAGCTGGCGTTTGGAACCGTCGACACTTGGCTCGCCTATCAATTAAGCGAAAAAAAATTGCATGTCAGCGATGTTAGTAACGCTTCTCGCACCATGCTTTGGAATATTCATACGAATATGTGGGATCAAGATTTACTCGCGCTGTTTGGTATTCCACGTCAACTTTTGCCTGAGATTTTTCCATCAAGCCATCACTTCGGTGAGTGCCAACTATTTGGGCAGGCGATTCCCATCGCCAGCATCGTTGGCGATCAACAAGCTGCCCTTTTTGGTCAGGCATGTTTTGAACCTGGTATGGCAAAAAATACTTATGGCACCGGTTGTTTCATGTTGGCACATACCGGGAATAGCTGCGCTCACTCAACTCATGGTCTGATTAGTACGGCTGCCGCTCAACTTAATCTCCAACCCCAATATGCACTCGAAGGAAGTGTTTTTATCGGTGGTGCGGTAGTGCAATGGCTACGCGACAATCTCCACATCATCCGAAATTCAAATGAAGTGGAAGCGCTCGCCGAATCGGTGAGCGACAGCGATGGCGTGATTTTTGTGCCCGCCTTTGCTGGACTTGGTGCTCCGTACTGGAAGCCCGATGCCAAAGCAGCGATCTTTGGCTTACATCGCGGTACAACCAATGCACATATTGCTTGTGCCGCCATCGAATCCATTGCCTTTCAAAGTGCCGAGTTATTGTTGGCGATGCAGAATGATTATCAACATCCTATCCAAGAATTACGGGTGGATGGTGGTGCCGCACGGAATAACGCATTACTCCAATTTCAAGCGGACTTACTCGGGATTCCTATTGTTCGTCCTCGTATTACGGAAACGACTGCGCTCGGCGCAGCCTATCTTGCCGGCCTCAGCACGATGATTTTTTCGTCGGTCGATGAATGCCAACAACTGTGGCAAGAAGAGCGAAGATTTTTACCACAACTTTCGCGCGAACAAGCGCAACTACGGCTCAATGAATGGCAAAAGGCCATACAAAGCTTGCGCCAATACTAAGTTTTCACCACAATGCCTTTAGCTTGTTTTTTTGATCAAAATAAACACTAAAACAAACTAACATCATCTATAACAATAAAAATTGCGAATGAAAATTCGAACACCCGAAAAATCTCACCAAGATAAATAGGGCGGAAAATCGAACCCCATTCGCAAAATCTTTTTAATTTGAGGAGTCATTATGAAGATCGTCAAACGTAGCCTACTCGTCTTACTCGGGCTATTTCTCATTTACACCGCATTTGTCTTAAGCCTTCCCAATCAATACGGTCTATCTCGTAGCGTTACGATCAAAGCCACGCCGGACAAAGTTTATCAATTGATCGCGTCCCCTAAAGAGTGGAAAAAATGGTCGGTATGGAATCAACGCGACCCAAATATGGAAATGAGCTATAGCGGTCCAGAGAGTGGTGCAGGCGCGAAATGGGCCTGGAAAAGTAAAAGCGAAGGCAATGGCAATATGAAATTTTTTGCCGCCGCTCCTGCTCAGGCAATTACCTATGAACTTGAATTTGAAGGCATGGGTAAACCTTCTACCGGCGCTCTTGTTTTAGAAAATAAAGATGGCTTGACCGAAGTCACATGGTCGATGACAGGCACCAGCCAAGGGAATTTCATGATGAAATACTTTGTGCCCTTCATGGACAAAATGGTCGGACCTGACTTTGAATCGGGTCTCAAAAATCTCAAGGCATTGGCGGAAAAAGAATAAGTACTATCGTTCTCTGTTTTTCTCTATTTTTCTCTATTTGTTTGAGACGAAAAAAAAGGCGATGAATTTCATCGCCATTTTTCTTTATAAGGTATGCCTTATTGAATCTTCTCACGCATCGTTGCAAAACCTGCTTTCATGGTTTCAGAAGCCGAACCACCCATTGAGCTACCGATGAAAATCGCCATACACGCAAAGAAGAAGCCTGGTACCAATTCGTAGAGACCAAACCACTTAAATTCACCCCATACCAAAACCGTGACAGCGCCAACAAACATACCGGCTAAAGCACCGTTGCGTGTCATGTTTGGCCAGATCAAAGATAACAGAACCACAGGTCCAAATGCGGCTCCAAAACCAGCCCAAGCATTGCTGACCAAATTCAACACGCTACTCTTAGGATTGCCTGCAATAACAATCGCAATAATCGCAATCGCCAATACCATCATACGACCAAACCACACTAATTCTTTTTGTGATGCATTTGGACGGAAAAACGCTTTATAGAAATCCTCCGTCAATGCAGACGAGCAAACCAATAACTGGCACGACAATGTACTCATGACCGCTGCCAAAATCGCTGATAACAAAATACCTGCGATCCATGGGTTAAACAAAATCTGCGACAAAGAAATAAAGACTGTTTCTTTATTAGCAGTCACTGCACCAGCTTGATCTGGATGTGCCGCAAAATACGCAATTCCGAAGAAGCCTACCGCGATCGCACCTCCTAAGCAGAGAATCATCCAAGTCATACCGATACGACGTGCTGTCTTAATCGTGGCAAAACTTTCAGCGGCCATGAAGCGCGCCAGAATGTGCGGTTGGCCCATGTAACCTAAGCCCCACGCCAATAAAGAGATAACACCGATAAACGAAGTACCACTGAACAAGTCGGTATACTTCGGATTGATATTCTGAATCACTTGAATCGCTTCATTAAAACCACCTACATGAACAATCACCATCATCGGTGTCAACAATAAAGCAAAAATCATTAAGGTCGCTTGTACAGTATCAGTCCAACTCACTGCTAAAAAGCCACCAATAAACACATAAATAATGGTTGCAGCCGCACCAGCCCACAAAGAAACGTCATAACTCATTCCAAATGTTTCTTGGAAAAGTCGCGCACCAGCCACCATCCCAGAGGCACAATAAATCGTAAAGAAGACGAGAATCACAACCGCTGAAATCACCCGCAATAAGCGACTTTTGTCTTCAAATCGATGCGTGAAATAATCTGGCAAAGTCAAAGCGTTATTAGTCAATTCGGTGTACACACGCAAGCGACCTGCTACCAAATGCCAGTTAAACCAAGCGCCTAAGGTCAAACCTATGGCAATCCAACTTTCAGAAATGCCAGAAAAATACAGTGCACCTGGCAAGCCCATTAACAGCCACCCACTCATATCTGAAGCGCCCGCACTCATCGCTGTGACGAAAGCACCAAGGCTACGTCCGCCCAAAATGTAGTCAGATAAATTATTGGTGAAACGCCAAGCGGCAAAACCAATGCCGAGCATCGCTAGAATATAAATGATGAAGGTAATACTGGTTGGGTTACTAAAGTCCATCTCCGTTAAGCCTTTCTTGAGTATGTGTATTCTCTTTCTTATGACGAGCCATAAACTCGATGGCGAAGTATGGACGATCCCACCTATTCCTACAAGCATAAAACCATCATAAAAAAACGCCTCGATAGACTCTAGAAAGGCATCACAGTTCCGCCCTATTTTTGAAGTATTTTCAAATACGGGGATTCATCGTTAGAGCTAAAGAATCAACATATTTTCTTCACTCAATTCAACCATGCACATCGCAAATTTTGAAAAGATTCTTTTAATAAACATTCGATCATCAAAAAGGTAGAACAAAAAAGTCCAAACTGAACTAGATTTCATCACTCAAAAAAAACAACATAAAACCAAAAAGAAAATCCTAATTAACTACATTTATTATCAAATCTCTTGTGGATAAGTCTCTGAATAGTCAGGGCACAGCTTGTGGCAAACTTCGTGACTTATCCAAGCTCAAAAACTTATGCAGAAACTATTCTTTTCCTGTACAAGCATTTTCCCTGCCATTATCCTTTTCTTAAATTGTTGATTTCATGCGAGTAAACTGACTTATCCACAAAAACAGCAGCGCGTTAACAACTACTACTATTCGTATATATAAATAACTTATTAAAAACCTTTTGAACTTTTGCCTCGCCATGAATGAAGAAAAATACACAGGTTTAATCTTTGCAATGCAAGAAGAACAAACTGGATTCGATCATTACCTTTCACAAAAACAAATCCACAAAATTGCTCAAAGACAATTCATTCAAGCTAAATTCGGATCGCATAAAGTCATCTGTGTTTTAGCGGGAATAGGAAAAGTGGCAGCCAGCATGACCGCGAGCATCATGCTTGATCGATTTCCGATGAAACAAGTGATCATGTGCGGCGTCGCTGGCGGTATTCACCAACACTTACATCAAGGTGACGTCGTAATCGCCTCAGAGCTGATTCAACATGACATGGACGCTTCACCGCTGTTTCCAAAATTTGAAATTCCCTTAACAGGTAAGGCATGCGTCCAAAGTGATCAAAGGATGACAGAACAACTAACGCACGCAAGCAAACAATTCCTAGCTAGCCAAGCAAGTACACAGAAAGCACAGGTTAAAGTTGGTCTCATTGCGAGCGGTGATCAATTTATTTCAGATCACAATCGTCTAAATCAGCTCAGGAACGATCTTCCTGAGCTTTTAGCGGTAGAAATGGAAGGAGCTGCTATCGCGCAGGTCTGCGAAGCCTTTGAAGTACCTTTTAGCGTGATTCGAACTATTTCAGATAGTGCTAATGATGAAGCAACGCAAGACTTTCAAAGTTTTATTAAAACTACGGCTGCACCCTATAGCATAGGGATCTTGAAAGCCTATTTTTCAGCTTGAGAAAATAAAACGAAGCGTAAACGAGACAAATCGAGCCAAATAAAAAATATTTTTTGTGGATAAGTTTGTGACTAATTCTTGGGTAAACCTTGGATAGCTTATGTACTTGTCCAAACTATGATTTTTATCCGCAATTTATGAGTTAATCATACAAGCGATATGAGCTCATTTATCCTTGTTCTAAATCACTGAAATAAAAAGAGAAAAAGTACTTATACACAAAAATAGTCAGGCTTATTAACTACTACTATTCATATATATAAACTTATTCAATTAAAAGAAAAAAAGGGCAGAAAACTCTTACAAAAAGCCTTCTCACATTTGTTGGAACAAATGGGTATGATTACGACTTACCTCAATTTTTTCTTGAATTCCGCGAATGCTTAATACTTGTTTCCCCTTCTCATCTCTTAGGACACTAGAGATCGCGCCCACTTTTACTAGTGCTGAACGATGCACACGCCAAAATTCATGAGGATCAAGTTCATCTTCTAATTCCTTTAGTGTTTTACGGATCAAATACTCTGATTGTTCAGTACGAACACTAGTGTATTTTTCGTCCGATCGAAAATAAAGAATTTCAGAGGTGCTGATCAAGCGAATACCATTTCCGACACCCGCTTGTATCCAACGAAGATATTTTTTAGATGAAATTTCTTGAGAACTACCTAATTGAACTAAACAATTTTTGATGTCGTTTAGGTGATTGGAGACTAGAGAAGAATTTGACCCTAAGGAGAGTCTCTCCTGCAAACGCTTACAGCAATGTGAAAGACGATCTTTTTCGATTGGTTTTAAAAGATAATCAACCGCACCTTTCTCGAACGCCTCAATCGCGTAGCTATCATAAGCAGTGACAAAGACCACGATACTTTTTTCAATAAAGTGAGTCGCAATTTCGATGCCACTCTGCCCTGGCATACGAATATCAAGAAAAACGATATCGACTGGATGTTCAAGATATAGCTGTTGCGCTGTACTCGCATTAGCGGCTTCCCCAATGACTTCTAATTCCGGCCAAACTTGAAGTAAGCGATGTCGCAAGTGCTGTCTTAAATGCGCTTCATCATCAACGATTAAAGCTGTAAATTTTTTCATACAGGAATATGCAAACTTAAATGCGCGCCACCGGTTTCAGGTACTTCAATGGATAAAGCAGCTCGAAAACCATACAGAACTTTAAGACGTTCGCGGATGTTAGAAAGACCGATACCTTCATTCGCTTGCAAATCAAAACCTAAACCATTGTCGTTGACATCGACTACGATTTCACTTTCTCCTAGATGTGCTCCAATATGAATATGCCCACCTTCGGTCTTAGGTTCTAAGCCGTGTTTGATCGCATTCTCAACCAAGGTTTGAATCATCATTGGAGGAAAAGCGTAGTGCTGTAATTCTTTAGGACAGTCAATCGAAAAACTTAAGCGTTCTTGCATGCGCGCTTGCATGATATTCAAATAAGCTCGGCACAATTCGATCTGTTGTCCCAATTTGCTATTCCCCTTCTCACGGATCTGCGGTAAGGCGGCGCGAAGATATTTAATGAGGTGGCCGTGCACGATCGATGCCTGTTCTGGTTCAGTCTCGATGAGTTGACCAATTAAAGCTAAAGTATTGAAAAGAAAATGAGGCTCAATTTGGGCTTGTAGACTCGCCATTTCAGCCTCAAGCACACGACGCTCTAAAGCTTCCATATTGGCTCTAACAGAGGCCGCATCCGCTGCGATTTCAGCTTTGCGCTTACCTCCCGCGAGACTCTTAATCAGGAATGAAGAAAACACCAACAAGGGGACAATACTACCTAAACCAAGAATCCCTGCGATGATCAAACAGATAAAGGAAACGAAAACCAAATAGGACCACGATACAACTGC